>JAJYKH010000030.1 GCA_021788685.1 Deltaproteobacteria bacterium
GGGGGCACCTCCCGGGGGCCCGGCTCCTTCCCCTTCCCGAGCTCAATGCCCGGCTGCAGGAGATCGATCGCGGCAAGCCGACCATCGTGTACTGAGCCTCCGGCAAGCGCAGCCGGTCGGCTGCCGGCCGCTTGCTCGGGGAGGGGTTCCGGGAGGTGTACAGCATGGAGGGCGGGATCAGGGCCTGGGAAGGCAAGGTGGCCACCGGGGGGGTGGAGGCCGGGATGGCCTTTTTTACGCCGGCGGTCGGAACGCTCCAGATGGTGGCCCTGGCCTGGGCCATGGAGGAGGGGTCCCGCCGGTTTTACCAGGGGGCCTGCGAAAGGCTGCGGGCTGATGCTGAGGCGGCGCGGTTGCTCGGGGAGCTGGTCCACGCGGAGGAGGAGCACAAACGGGGCCTTCTTGCCGGTTACGAGCACCTGGCCGGAAAGCCGGCCGATCCCGCCTCTCTGGTCCAGGAGCTGGCCGGGACCGGAAGCGGCGACACCATGGAAGGCGGGGTGCCGGTGGCGGCGGCCCTTGCCTGGCTGGAGGGCAAGGACCTGGCCGTGGTCCTCGAGCTGGCCATGGGGCTCGAGATCAACGCCTACGACCTCTACATCAAAATGGAGCGCAGGGTGGACGCGGAGCTCAGGTGGATTTTCGCCGGGCTCGCCCGGGAGGAGCAGCGCCACCTAGAGCGGCTGGCCGGCCTCCTGGACCGCCGCCTGTGACCACTCGAGACTGAGCCATGATTTGGAAGGAATATCTCAAGTTCTTCATCGGCCTGATCGCGATCGTCAATCCGCTGGGGGCCATCCCGATCTTCATCGCCCTCACCGCCGGGCTCGACCGGAGCGACCGCCGCCGCGTCAGCAGGATGGCCTCGGTGGCGGTGGCGGCCATCCTGCTTGCCGCCCTCCTGGTGGGGGAGGCCATTCTGCGGTTTTTCGGCATTTCCATTCCCTCCTTCCAGGTGGCCGGCGGCCTGCTCATCCTCCTCATGGCGATCAGCATGATGCACGGCCGGCCCAGCCGGGTGCAGCAAACTGAGGAGGAGGCCAGGGATGCCGAGGAGATGGATTCGGTCGCGGTGATGCCCCTGGGCATCCCCCTCCTGGCCGGCCCAGGGGCGATCAGCACCATCATCCTCTATGTGCACCGGAGCCGTGCCCCATGGGACATGGCCATCCTGGCCCTGGAGATCCTGGTGGTGTCCCTGGCGGTCTGGCTCTGCCTGCGCTCGGCACCGTTCATCGCCCGATTCCTCAGCCGCACCGGGATCAACATCGCCACCCGGATCATGGGTCTCATCATGGCGGCCATCGGGATCGAATTCATCGCCACCGGGCTCAAGCAGCTTTTTCCCATCCTCTCCTGAAAGGCCACTATTCCTGTTCTGAGAGGAGAGCGCTCCCCTTTATCGCTGGCAACGAAGCGGTTGTCGTTGTCGTCATTCGTAACCGGAAGAAAAAGCCCGATAACGAGAAGAGAGTGACAACGATAAAAGCAAGGGCTATTTGCCCCGCTCGAAAATGGGGCCGAGAAGGGTGAAGGGCAGGGACAGCGTCTCCTTGACCATCGAGAGGAGGCTCTCGCCCACCGCCTGCGGGGAGAGCACCGTTACCGCGGGGTCGGCAATCGACCCCGTGACCCCTACCGGGATGGCAAGAAGGGTCGCGTTCCTGCCGGTCAGGAGGCGGCCGAGCAGCGGCACCCTGCTGATGATGGCATCGATGGTTTTAAAGGGGGCAATGAGGACGGTCAGGTCCGCCTGGTAAGTGCCCAGATCCAGACTGCCCCTCCCGAACAGGTTGAGCCCCTGGCCACGCACGACGGCCTTCTCGATGATCAGCTGGTTGTTGGCGATCCTGCCCTCCAGGTCCATGGTCGAGTAGGGAAGCCCGCCGGCAACCGGGCCTGGTGCCGTGAACAGGTCGGTGAGATTGATCACGCTGAAGATCTTTGAAAGCAGGGTCATCCGCCGGATGTTGCCGTTGGCCGAGTGCAGCCTGGCCTTCCCGTCGGTCCAGTGCCCCGGGCGTCCATGCAGGGTGACGTCGAGATCGAATCCGCCCACGATCAGGTCCTGTTTCAGACCGAAGCAGGGCATCACCTTCTCGAATGCGGGGGGGGCCTGAGGATCGCTCCGGAGATGGACCATGCCGACCCCTTCCTCAGTGGAGGACCAGGTGCCGCTTAAGGCGAGGCCGCAGATCCCGGCCCTCTGAAGCTCCAGAACCCACTGCCCTTCGGGTTGCAGCTCCACGGTTCCCTGCAGCCCGTGCAGTTGGTGGCTGGCTTTTTTTTCAGCTCCGGGCCCGGCCGGGGCGGCATAATGGAGCTCGGCGATGTCGAAGCCGATCCGCCCTCGGAGGCCCCGGGACAGAAAGGTCCCCTCCCTGCCGACTCCCGCTTCGCGCAACGCCTGCTCCAATCTCTTCAGGTTCGACCAGGAAAGGGCGGGGGAAGCCGCCTGCAGGTCGAGGAGGAGCCCCCCGGGGGTGGCGCTGATCCGGCCTTTGGCCTCGGCCCGCTCGCCCGCATACTGAACCTGGATGAGCGGGAGATCCAGGGCCGCCCCGTTCCCGTTCAGGGAAAGCTTCTCGATCACCAGGGGGTCATCAAGACCGGGGAGGGGAATCCGGAGGTCCGTCGCCCGCAGCCTGCCCGTGGCTATGGTTTCCTGCGGTTGCCCCGGGTCATGGCGGAATACCCAGTCTCCGGTCACCTCGCCGAGGAGGAGCCGGTTGCTTTCGAGCAGGGCGTCAACGGTCCGCCCGTCGAGATCGCCCTGCCAGCTCAGCTCCAGGCGGCCGGAGCCATCCAGGGGCAGATGCATGGCCAGGAGCCCCTGGCCGCCTTCGCCCCTGACGGCCAGCCGCTTCACGGTGAGATCCTCCCCGGTTTTCCGGACGTCGAGGTCAACTCTGGGAAGCGCCTGCGGTTCGGTGCCGGCGACGATCCCGCCGTGCACCGTCCATTCGCCTTTTCCCCAGCCGATCCTCAGCCCGTCCAGAAAACAGGGCGTTTTGGGAAAGAAGGCAGGCGGCACCCAGCCTCGCTCCTTGACCCAAGAGGCGATCTGCTCGTTGGCCGTCCCCGTGACCTCGATCCAGCCGTGCCAATGCGTGAGCCGCCGGTGCTCGATCCGGCCCTGGACCGCGATCCGCTGCCCCCCGAAGAGGTTGTCGCTGTCGGCGATAACCGCTTCCTGATGGGTGATGCGCCCGGAGGCCTTCCGGGTGGTAACCGGTTGCCCCACCAGGGGGCTGGTCCACGCGAGGTCCTTGCCCTTGATGCCCAGATCGTACTCCCACTGATCCGGCCGGCGCAGCGGGCCATGGAAAGAGCCCTTCGTTACCTCAAGGCTGCCCGAGGCGGAGGTGAGCGCCCGCGTGAGCTTGCGGCGCACGACGGGGTACCGGATGAGCTCATGGAACAGGGGCGCTGCGTCGAAGGATGCCTGGAACGAATCGACATCCAGCCGGAGATCGCTGCCCCAGGAAACGGAGCCCGAGGCATCGGCCACCTGATGAGGGCCGATTGTCGCTCTCACCCCATACCAGTGAACCTGGCCGGCAGTTCTCACCTCCAGCCGCCCGCCCTCGATCTTGAATGGCCAGGGCAGCCTGGCATACCGGCCGCTGCCTTGCAGGTGGCCTACCGTGACATCCACGAGGGGATGCTTGAGCCGGTCACCCAGATGGACGTGCCCCCTGACCCGGCCTTCCAGGCTGCTGAACCGGTCGACTTCCGCGAGGAAGGCCTCATTATGGACCGTCCGGTGCAGGGCCGTGGGGAGCTCGGCCAGCTCGGCATCCAGGTCCAGATCAAGGACAAACTCTTTCTCGTCGCCAGTGAGGCCGAGCAACAGCTCCCCATTTCTCCCCCGGGATTTCCCGAGCTCGGCCTGCAGGTTGTTGCCGGTCAGGCGGCCGTTGCGGATGGCGAACTCTCCGCTCACGCCATTCAGGTCGAAGCCTACCTTGGGAACCAGCAGCCGTGCCCGTTCGAGCTGCCCCTCGATGCTGATGTTTTTCAAATGGCAGAGGTCCTTGGCCGGACCGGCAAATTGGAACCGGACCGCGGGGGCAGCGCCGCCCAGGACGATGCCGGTGATCAGCCGGGCCAGATGGACATCCCCCAGCACGGACAACGTTTTTTCCCGGAGGGCGTTCAGGTCGACATCCCGGGCGGTGAGATCGATCGTCCACCGGGGCTCTCCTTGGCCTTGCTGCGTGCGGAGGACCTTGCCTTGGAGCCGAAGGCGCGGCTCCTTCAGGTCAAGGCTGTTGAGCACCAGGGCCAGGGAGGGTCCGGATTTGCTCACGCTGAGGTCGGCAAACCCGCAGGTGATTTGAGCCGATCGCCCGGAGGGCTTGACCAGGAAGCATGGGAGCTCACCTTTCAGGTCGGCCTTGAACGTGGCCAGTCCCACCCCGGTCACGTTGCCTCGGAGGTTCATCTTCGGCCCGGCGGGAACTACGCGGCCGCCCGCGAGGGAGGCGACGACCTTCCGGATTTCGAGCCCCCGGCTCTTCACTTCGAAGCGATAGGCCCCCGTGGCCGGCTTGACCCCCCCATCCACCTCCATCTTTTCGAAGAAGGGAGAGGCGGCCCTGGCCTGCACCCTGATTTCGTCGGGGTGAAGATCGATCCGGCCGTTTACGGCGGCAATATCGAGCTTTCCGGACGGAAGGGGGAAGGGGAGGGCCGTTGCTGGCATGGAGATGGAGCCGTCCGCCACCGAGACCGACAACCGCGGCAGCCGGATGACAGGCTTCGCGGGCTGCTGTCCCCCGGTGGCCATCCGGAGGAGGGGCTTTTCGAGGACGATCCGCCCTGCGCTCCCGGCCCGTCCAAAGAGCACCGTCCAGGCCGGCTGATATTCGGCCTCGGGTGCCGCCAGATGCCAGCGGCCGGCATCGGCCCGCAAACCCAGGACAACCATGCGGGGAAACGGCCACCAGTGCCAACGGAGGTCCTCGGTCCGGAGCCTCACATGCAGCTCGTCCTGCAGCCGGTTGACCACGGCCGTCTGCACCTGGTGGACCCGCAGGAGCAGCGGGGCAAGCGCCACCCCGGCCACCAGGATCAGGAGGAGCAATGCTGCCTTGGTTCGGATCTTCATGCGAGAGCGTCGGCGGGTTTGCAGGAATGGAGGTGTCAGCGAATAAAAGGGCAACGCGTGCGATCAGCTCAGCGCCTTTCCGGCACAGATGCCGCGGTCGAGCTGGCGGGAGTCCGGGAGGCGGAGCCTCCGCCTTCTGTCTGCTTCCGGCCCTTGCCGCGATTCGACCCCGGATATTAGCATACCTCTCTTGAATGACAAAATGCATTCGGTCTTCACAGCTCCTATCTGCTGCCTTCAACCTTTGATCAAGCTGGAATCGCCCCTGCGGCGGCCCCTCTTTTTCGAGAGAAGGGGGGCGATTTCATTGCAGCCGTGGGCCGGCAATGCTAGGATGAACCTTTTCCGGACCGGGTGTGCCGCCTCGGGGATTTTGTCTTTTTTCTGTCCGCACTTGGCCCATTTATTCATTTTGCATCGGGCATTGAACGGGAGCTCGCTCATGGAGAAATTGAAGGTCGGTGTGATCGGCGTCGGCTATCTCGGGAAATTCCATGCCGAAAAATATGCCGCCATGGACGATGTGGAGCTGGTGGGCGTTGCGGACCCGAACACCGACGCGGCTGCCCCGGTCGCCGAAAAATGCCGGACCAAACTGTATGCAGATTACCGTGAGCTGCTCCCGCAGGTGCAGGCGGTGAGCATCGTGGTGCCGACCACCCTGCACCATCGGGTGGCGGTCGGTTGCCTGGAGCACCACGTCGATATCCTTATCGAAAAACCGATGACCAGCACGCTGACCGAAGCCGACGACCTGATCGACAAGGCAGAAGCCCAGGGACTCGTCATCCAGGTGGGACATCTGGAGCGCTTCAACCCTGCCGTGCTCGCGATGGGCCAGCACCTCACCCGGCCGATGTTCATCGAGTCGATCCGCATCCACATGTTCAAGAATCGGGGGACAGACGTGGACGTGGTCCTCGACCTGATGATCCACGATATCGACATCGTGCTGTCGATCGTCGATTCCCCGCTCCGGACCATCCATACCGTGGGGGTGCCGGTGGTCACTCCTTACACGGACATCGCCAATGCCCGTCTCATTTTCGAAAACGGCTGCACGGCCAATGTCACGGTGAGCCGCATTTCCCGGGACAATATCCGTAGGCTGCGGATTTTTCAGCCCAGGTGCTATATCGCCGTCGACTATGCCAAAAAGGAGATCATGGTCATTCACCAGCACCAGGAGCGGGACGAGAATGGCCTTCCCCGGGAAGAGGTGCTCATCTCCTCGTTCGTGGAGCAAGACGCGCTCGAAGCCGAGCTGCGGGATTTCGTAGCCAACGTCCGCAACCGCTCCACCCCCATGGTGAGCGGCAGGGAAGGGCGGCGGGCGCTCGCCGTGGCCTTCCAGATCATGGCCCAGATCCGTGAGCACATCGAGGCCCATCGCGACCTCCTCAACGGTTAGTGCTTGCTTCCGGAAATCACCGATACTCCACTGTCGTCACTCCGGCGAAGGCGGAAGAGAGGGCGTGGAGTTTTGCAATCAGACACTGACACGGGCTCAAGCATGCCCAGCCGCATCATGATCGTGGCCGGCGAAGCCTCCGGCGATCTGCACGGGGCCAACATGGTCCGCGCCCTCAAGGACCTGGCGCCCGATCTGTCCTTCTGCGGCATGGGGGGCGCCGAAATGGCCGGCCAGGGGGTAGAAATCCTCTATGACGCCTCCCGGACGGCCGTGGTGGGGATCTTTGAGGTCATCGCCCACCTGGCGGATATCCGTGCCGCTATGAGAACGCTCGAAGAGCGGCTGCGGCAGGACCGCCCCGACCTCCTTGTCCTCATCGATTTTCCGGATTTCAACCTCATCCTGGCTGGGAAAGCCAAAAAGCTCGGCATTCCGGTTTTCTATTACATCAGCCCGCAGGTGTGGGCCTGGCGGAGCGGCCGGGTGCGGAAAATCCGCCGGCGGGTGGACCGGATGGCGGTGATCCTGCCCTTCGAAGAGGAATTTTACCGACGCCACGGCATGACCGTGGACTTCGTCGGCCACCCCCTCATGGATTCGGTGAGGACTTCGGGTTCGCGGAACGAGCTCCTGGCCCGGCACGGCATCGAAGCGGAAACCACGATCATTGGCCTGCTGCCGGGCAGCCGCCACAAGGAAATCGCCACGCTGCTGCCCGTCTTTCTCGATGCGGCCCGGCTGCTCGCCAGGGAAATCCCCCGGCCGGTCTTCCTCCTCCCGCTCGCCCCGACCCTGGCCCGGGCGGACCTGGAACGGCACGGGCTGACCGATTCCCCACTCGATGTCCGGGTCGTTAGTGAGAACCGTTACAATCTGATGGCGGCCTGCCGGGGGGTGATGACCGCTTCAGGCACCGCCACCCTGGAGCTGGCGATCCTGGGGGTGCCGATGGTGGTCTGCTACCGCATGTCACCCCTCACCTACTTCCTGGGGAAAAGGCTCATTCAGGTGAAGTTCGCTTCCCTGGTTAACCTGGTCGCGGGAAGGCCGGCCGTTCCCGAGCTGCTGCAGGACAAGGCCACGCCGGAGGCCATCGCACGCGAGCTGGGGGAGATGCTTCGCAACCCGGAGAGACATGCCGCTATCTGCCGGGACTTGTCCGCGGTGAGGGTGAAACTGGGAGGAGCCGGGGCTTCCGGACGGACCGCCCGGAAGATTTTGGAGCTGATCGGAAACGGGGGGGCGCCGGATCAGGCCGGCACACCATGAGCCGGGGATGGAAATGGGGTGCTCGACGAGGTTTGTCGGCCTCGCAAAAAGCCGCTCCGCCGACGGTCCGCGCTGTATAGCTTGTTGTTTCCTCGCTCCCGCCCGCCGGGGCTCGGGGGTGCGAGATCATCAATCAGTCAATTGGCAGTCAATTGGCGAGATACGATTCACCGGTGCCCTCCAGCGGCATGATGATCTCGAATTCCGTTCCCTTCCCCGGCTCGGAACGCACCACGATCTCGCCTTGGTGCTTTTTCACGATCCCATAGGAGATGCTCAAGCCAAGGCCGGTTCCCTTGCCCACCGGCTTGGTGGTGAAGAAGGGCTCGAAAATCCTGTCCCTGATCGCCTCGGGTATGCCGGGACCCGAATCCTTGATGCTGATGTGGAGGTCCTTGCCCTGTTTCCGGGTCTGGATTCGGATCCGGCCAGGTCCCCGGATGGCCTGCATGGCATTGAGCAGGATGTTCATGAAGACCTGGTTCAGCTGGCTCGGCGAGCAGGGAACCAGCGGCAGCTCGCGGTCGTAATCCTTTACGACTTCGATCTGATGCTTGTATTCGCTGTAGAGGAGCGTCAGGGTGCTGTCGATGCTCTCGTGGATATCGGTCGATTTCCATTCCGCAGTGCCTGGGCGGGCGAAATTCTTGAGATCGTTCACGATCTGTGTGGTTCGCCGCGCCCCTTCCTTGATATTGGCAAAGAGGACGTCCAGGTTTCTCAGGAGACGATCGTAATCGAGCTCCTGTTTCAGGTCCTCGGCTTCCTTAAGCTGGTCAACAATCGCCTTCTTCGTGCCGTGCCTGTCGATTTTCTCGAAAACCGCCAGGATCTCCTTGAGCTCATCGACGCTCCTGCCCAGCGGGGGCAAGGCGCCAGTGATGAAATTGGTGGTGTTGTTGATCTCGTGGGCAACGCCGGCTACCAAGTGCCCCAGCGCGACCATTTTCTCCGAATGAACCATCTGTGCCTGGGTTTCCTTGAGCTCCCGAAGGGTCTCTTCCAATTTCCGATTCGTTTCCTCGAGGTAGGCCTGCCGGTTGGAAAGCTCTTCGTTGGCTATCGCCAGTTGCCGGGTCCGATCATGGACCTTGGCCTCCAGGTCCTCCTTCATGCCGCTGATGGTGTCGAAGGCCTTCCCGAGCTGCGCCACCAGCTCATTGTAGGTGCCGCTCAGGATCGAGAGCTGGTCGGTCGAATCGACCTTGACTCCTTGCTTCTCGACTTCGCCGATTAGGCGGTTCAGCGGCTTGGTGACTTCACGGACCACGAAATAGGTGACCAGGGCGCCAACAAGGAGCACGAGAAAGCCCACTCCCAAGCTCCTGAGCAGAAGATCCCGGATGCCTGCCCGCAGCCGCTGCTTGCTCATGCCCACCCGCACGTAACCGACAACTTCCTCGGCCACGGCGGGGGATTCCGAAAAATAGAGATCCTCTTCGGAGGCATACGAAGAAACACGAACTTGCTGCTGGAAAACGAATCCTTGTGAAGTTTCATGGTAGGACCCCGCAGCGGCAAGGTCGGCGGGAGATTTACCTGCCGGCGATTGATCGAGCACTGGCGGTGATCCTGGGCGATGCTTCCGGGCAAGGAGCTTGCCGTCATGATTGTAAATGGATACGGAAACGACGTCCTGCTGCTGCAGAACAGCTTCCATGGGAGACCGCAGCTGCTCCTCTTTTTCCGAGAAGACCCCAAGCGCGGCATTGTGGGCGAGCACTTGGGCCAGGAGCTCGCCTTCTTCGATGATCTCCCGTTTGAGATTCTTGATCTGCCACTGGAGAAAGAGAAGATTGAACAAAATGGAGATGAAGATGATCGCCGCCAGAAAGGTGATGTACACCTTGAGGCTGAAGTTTTCCCTGATGCGTTTCCGGATGCCGAAAAGACTCATGGCCTGGCCTCCCCTACGGCCCTCTCCGGACGATAGTCGCTGCCCAGTTTCTGGAGCACCGTGCGATTGATCTCGATTTTGACTTTGTCGGGCAGTACGGCTGACACCTTGCATGCTTTTCCGCCCTGGAGCACATCCCAGGCCAGCTCGCCCGCCTTTTCGCCCATGGCGGGCAGATCGAAGGTGACCGCCACCGCGGCCCCTGCCTCGAGGTGCTTTTCCGAAAAGCTGAGGACCGGAATTTTTTCCATCACGGAGAAGAGAAGAATTTTCTCCAGGGTCTGCGGCGTCACCACGGTCAAATCGGGGAGGAGCCAGAAGGCGTCGATCCTGCCGCGCAAACGCGCGAGCAGATCCGGCACCTCCTTGGAGCTGCTTGTTTTTTCAACGACGAGCGCCATTCCGAGCTTGGCCGCCGCGTCCCGCGCCTCCGCGACAAGCCCGGAAGTCTTCTCCGGATCATAGATGACCCCGATCCGTTTCGCCCGCGGCAGGACGGCCGCGAGGCCTTCGAGCTGCCGGGCGGGGGGGATCGTCATCTCGACGCCGGTCACGTTCCGGCGGCCCTTGAGGATCTGTTTCGCGTCGGGGACAAGGAGGTAGACGATCGGCTTGTCCGTCGCGAGAGAGGCGGCAAAGGCGAGTGCCTTGCCGCCGATGGCCACCACCAGCTGGGGATGCTTGGCCTCGATAAGGGATTTGAGGAACTGGGGCTCCGTTTCCTCGCTCAACACGAACAGACTCGTATCGGCTGCCTGGATGCTTTTGGCGCCGGAAGAGGGGGGGTGATCGGCGAGGACCTTATCGAGTCCCTGCCGTGCCTGCTCGTAAGGCAGCAGCCGTGAGCTTTGCAGGACCACCACGCTCGGCCCGGCGAAAGCCGGCTGCGCCAGGAAGGCTAGGAGAAGGATGATCGGAAATAAAATTTTTTTCATGAGAAAAACAAAGACAAAACTTCCGACCAATTCCCGGAGATGTCTCGATTGCGAAACAACTCATCCAATAGGTAGGATTTTGCTCCGGGTAACTGGAGAATTTCCAGCATGCGATCGAATCCGCCGAACGGAGGAAAGAAATCTTCTGGCACGAATAGTATCAGATTTGCCAAAAAACACCCGTATTTTCCGCCATCGGGCTTTTACCACAGGCATCCTTCTCTGCCTCCAACCCTCCGCTTTCGAGAAATTAAGCTATTAATAGAATACTTAAGTCATTTCTTCCTGCAACCGAATTTTTTTCTCCAAATTAACGCAAGTTATGGTAGATTCATTGCCTAGCCTCAAGATCTGGACGAATGCGATTGACACTGGTCTTCCGGCACATTGAAAAGAAGGGTACTTGCAAATATATTTCAATGAAACTGCATGTCTTCGCCATAACGGGTGTCCTTCTCTGTGGATGGCCGGTGGCTCTCGCCATGGCGGAGGGTACTCCTGAAGAGGCGACTGCCGAGAACACGGCGCTCATGGAAATGTACTTCGGCAAGGACCAGCTCGTCGAAGCCGCCACCCGCTATCCCAAGCCCGTTTCCCAAATTGCCGAAAACGTCACGGTGGTGACCGCCGACGAGATCGAGGCCATGCATGCCCACAGCGTGGCCGAGGTGCTGGAACGGGTCCCCGGCGTATTCGTGCAATTCTCGGGTGAGGACTTCGCCTCCATCTCCAGCATCTATATCCACGGCTCAGATTACGAGCACGTGCTGGTGTTAGTGGACGGAATCCGCTGGAACAACGTCAGTGGCGATATTGCGGAAACCAGCAACATCCCGGTGCAGATCATCGACCGAATCGAGGTGATCAAGGGCGCGGCCTCCTCGGCCTGGGGGTCCTCCCTGGGTGGCGTGGTAAACATCATCACCAAAAAGACGGGTTCCGGCCCCACTCCCCACGGCACCATCACCTTGGCGCGAGGGGAGCATGATACCGAAGAGTACCAGGCAGACCTCGCGGGCGGCCTGAAGGACCTGGGCTATTACCTCTACGCAGGGCGGCAGGATTCAGCAGGTATCCTGGACGACCGCTCCTTCGAGAACAAGAGCCTGTTCGGGAAATTCTCCTACGATCTGCCCGGCGGCAGGAGAGTAGGGGGCGAAATCGGCCTCAGTCAGCCCGAGAATCTGTACCTGAATACCGACGCCCTTGCTTTTCAGGCTGACTTCCATACTATCTTCTATTCCGTCGACCTGGATAGCCCCCTCACCGATAGCCTTCGCTTCTACCTCCAGATGTACGGACGGGACCAGCGCGCCTCGAATATCCGTGAACAAGAGGAGTTAATCTCGTTCAAAAACACGGATGACGAGGAGCAAAAAGGTATCAACAGCCGGTTTGCCTGGGAAGGACGCAGCCAGACCGTGGTCCTGGGCGCCGAGTTCCTAGACCGGGAAAATACGACCCGGGACGATATTGCCAATACAGCGGAACCTCTGGAGCATGAAGAAATATGGGCCTTTTACCTCAACGACACGGTCCGACTCGGCCGCACGACCATTACCCCGGGAGTTCGATACGACCACCTCTCCATTGCGGATAACCAAGTCAATCCCAGCTTGGGAGTCACCTATCGCCTCACCGATGCCACGCTTCTGCGGGCTTCTGTGGCCCGGGGGTTCCGCAAGCCTGCCCTTGGACTCATCGAAAGCAGCCCCTCCCTGGAGAGTGAAACCATCTGGACGTATCAGGCCGGAGCGGAAACCACCGCAATCCCCGGTCTATGGGCCAAAGCCACCCTGTTCCATCATGATGCCGACGATGTCTGGTTTTATGACGAGCATTCGGGAGAGTGGCTCAACAACGGCAGCGAAAAGCGAACAGGCCTCGAAGTCGCTCTCAAGACCATGCCTTTATATAATTTTTCCTTAGGGGCTGATTACACCATCGTTCGCCTGGATCAGAGCCAGCAACCGAGTGACGACCTTTACAAGATCGGTCTGCTCCTGGAGTACGCCAACCATGCCTGGGGACTTTCTGGACAATTGTGGGGCAGTTATGTCTGGTGGAGCGAGGTCCAGTTCTCGCCGTCCGAGTTCAATGGCAAATTCGATACCTTTATCTGGGACCTGGTCTTGCGCAAGCAGGTGGCCGAATTCCACGAAGCAAGAGCGGAGCTGTTCCTCAAAGCCCACAACCTCTTCAATGGCTCGCAATATTGGCTTGCCGATTTTCCGAACGCCCCCCGCTGGCTGGAAGTCGGGATCAAAATGAGCTTCTGAGCGGACGGGGTTGGCCCATCCGCCTGATAACAACAAGGAGGGAATACAATGGTTGAGAACATGGTCGTGCTGGAGGAAGGTCTGGATCCGGTGGAGATCGCTTCCGCCATGGGCTGCTGCAAGGCATCGTTTGGATTTTTGTATATTACCTGGTGATTTCCTTCCACCCTAATGTATGCGAGGGAGCTGCGGCTCCCTCCTTTTTTTTATGAAACCATCACCGTACCTGCACTGCTTCCCATGCCCGGACCGGCCCGGGTACCGAATTCTCTATTCCGCCCGCAAGGCCTCCCTGCTGCTGCTGGAAGAGGAGCTGGCCAGTCGCGCCGCCCAGGGGGAAGAGCTGCCCCCGGAAGCGACCACCACTCTCTCCCGGCTGGGCCTGGTCGTGGCCGACCCTGAGGCGGAGCGGGAGGCGGGACGAAATCTCCTGGCCGACATCAACCGGGAGAACCCGTCCCTCAACGTGGCGGTCATCCTGACCCTCGCCTGCAACTTCGCCTGCCGCTACTGCTACGAAGGAAACCTCAAGGAACAGCCCCGGCCCATGATCGGCGAGACCGCCGCCCGGCTGGTCGAGTTCCTCAAGGAACGGTTCGCCCCCGGCAAAAAGAACCTGGTCCTCCATTTTTACGGTGGGGAGCCACTGCTCGCCACGGAACGGATCAAGGAGATCGCCGCCCCCCTCCAGCAGTTCGCCCAGCAGAAGGGGGCCAACTTCGGCTTTTCCCTGGTCACCAACGGCTCACTCCTGACCCCCCCGATCATCGAAGAGCTCAAGCCCTTCGGCCTTCGGATCGCCAAAATCACCCTGGACGGCCCCGCCGATGTCCATGACCGGAGCCGCCCCTTTAAATCGGGGGAGGGAAGCTTCGAAACCATCCTGGGCAATGTCGCCGATTGCTGCGGTTTGGTCGGAATTGGCATTCAGGGCAACTACACCCGAGAGAACTACCAGCGCTTCCCCGAGCTGCTCGACCTGCTCATGGAAAGGGGGGTCACTCCCGATAAGCTGCTGCAGGTCGGTTTCGGCCCGGTGCTCCAGACCCGTGACCAGTTCACCCTAGCCGATTTCCATGATGGCTGCTGCTCGGCCAACGAGCCGTGGCTGGTGGAGGCCTCGATCATGCTGCGGGAGGAAATTCTGAAACGGGGCTACCCGGCCCCCAAAATCACGCCTTCCCCCTGCATGGTGGACGTGGACCATGCCTTCACCGTGCACGTGGACGGCGGCATCTACCAATGCCTCAGCTTCATCGGCCACCGAGAGTACCAGACGGGCGACATCTGGCAGGGAGTGCGGGATTACCGGGAGATATACAACCTGGATCACTGGCGGCGGCATGAGGAATGCCGTGACTGCTCCTACCTGCCGCTCTGCTTCGGGGGCTGCCGGTACATGGAATTCCAGCGCCACGGCGCCATCAAGGGCGTGAACTGCCAGAAGGAATATTGGGACGCTGCACTCGGGAAGCTCATTCAGCAGAGCGTCCGCTGGATGCAGAAGAAGTCCTGACCTGCTTTTGCCCCAACATCCCCGATAAGATCAGCCCGGGACCGCGGCGAGATCGGAA
>JAJYKH010000390.1 GCA_021788685.1 Deltaproteobacteria bacterium
CCCTGCGCCATGTTTGTCACCGATCCGGGATCAACCCCCTCGAGGGCCGCCTTGTCCCGATCGACATTGATGGTCAGGGCATCGCCGGCAAGAACGATTCCGTCCTTGATATCGACCACCCCCGGGATCTTGCCGATTGCCGCAGCCACTTGCGGGCCAAGCCGCCCCAACAGGCCGCCGTTGTCGGAATAGATCTTGATCTCGATGGGCTGGGGAACGGCGGTGAGATCGCCGATGAGGTCTTCCATCAGCTGGGCCATCTCGATCTGCAGGCCGGGGACATCGTGCTCGACCTGCTGCCGCACCTTGTCCATCACGGTTTCGATGGGCGGCCGGGGGAAGGGTTTGAGCCGCACGAAGAAATCCCCCTGGTTGGCCTCGGTCACTCCGCCGCCGAGCTGGAGCCCCGTGCGCCTGGAGTACGTCTCCACCTCCGGCGTCTCCTGCAGGATTTTTTCCACCTGGCGCAGGAGCCGGTCGGTTTCGGCGAGGGAGGTTCCGGGCGGCGATGTGTAATCGATGATAAAACCGCCCTCGTCCATGCTCGGCATGAATCCCGACCCCACTTGATGGTAGCCGAGCCAGCCGGCAAGAACGAGAGGGGCCAGCGGCACCACCATCAGCCAGGGGCGGACGAAAAAGCGCTGCATGATCGTTCCATAGAGCTGATGGATTTTTTCGGTCAGATAGCCTCCTTCCTGCTGAGCTTCGTCCTGCGGGCCGAGCAGGTGGCCCGCCAGCAGCGGCACGGCCAGCCAGGCAACCAGGTAGGAGATGAAGAGGCTCGCCGCCATCGTCAGGGAGAGTGCCCGGAAAAATGCGCCCGTCACCCCGGAGAGGAAGGCTAGCGGCGCGAAGATAATGATCGTGGCTCCCGATGAGCCGCTCAGCGGCCTGGTGAATTCCCGCGCCGCGTGCATGATCTTGTGGTGATGGCCGCCGCCTCCCTCCTGCCGCAACCGCCGGATGATGTGCTCCACCATGACGATGGTGTCGTCGATGATGAGCCCCACGGCCGCCGCCATGCCGCCGAGGGTCATGATGTTGAAGCTCTGGTGAAGCACCGACAGGAGCAGGATGGTCGCCGCCAGCACGCTGGGCACCGAAATGACGGCGATCAGGGTAATTTTCAGGTTGCGCAAAAAAAGCAGCAGGATGAGCGCGGCCAGGATGACGCCGATGAAAATCGCATCCCGGACGCTCCCGGCGGAAGCGAGAATGAGCTGGCTCTGGTCATACCAGTTGGCGACGTGGACCCCCGGGGGGAGCTGTTTCATGAAATCGGCCAGCTTTGCTTTCAGCTCGCTGGCGATTTGGACAGTATTGCCGCCGGGCTGCTGATAAACCAGAAGGAGGACGGCATCCCGGCCGTCGGCGGTGACCCGCGTCCACCTCGGTACGGTTTCCTTGCTGACCACGGCCACGTCTTCCAGGAGCACCAGCCCGCTTTTGCCCGAGCGCAGGACGGTCTTCTCGATTTCAGAAAAATTCTTGAACCTGGTATCGGACATGACCAGGTACAGTTTGTAATGATCCTCGATCCGCCCCACGGCGGTGATGACATTGGACGCCGAAAGGGCCCGGGCAACTTCGGGGAGGGAAAGGCCATAGGAGGCGAGCTTCGCCGGGTTGACGGTCACCCGGTATTCCTCCTGTTCTCCGCCCTGGACGCCGACTTTGGCCACTCCGGGAACGGTGGAAAGAATCGGCCGCAACTGGTAGAGGGCAAGGTCGCGCAGCTCGACCAGCGAATGGGAGGGAGATGTCAGGCTGTACGCGAGGACCGGAAAGACGGTGGGGTCCATCCGCCTAACCGAGAACGTCGTTCCCGAAGGCAGGGAGGAGAAGACCTCATTGATGGCCGATTCCACCTGGAGCATGGCGCGGACCATATCAAGGCCCCAGGAAAAATTGACTGAGATTTCAGCGCTCCCCCTGCTGGTGGTGGAGCGGACGCCGACCACCCCGGGAACGGCCCGGACCGCTTCTTCCACCGGCCGGGTGACCTCGACGGCCATCTGTTCGGCAGGCCGGTCGCCTGAATCAAGCTCCACCCGCACCCGGGGAAATTGCACGTCGGGAAACAGGGCGACCGGAAGCTTCAGACCGCTTGCGATTCCCCCGAGAGCCAGGACGGCCAGCAGGAAAAGGATCGACCGGCGGTGTGCCTGCATCCACCCTGGAAAGGTCATTTGGAATTCTCCACCTCGACGGCCATTCCGTCACGCAGCTCATAATTCCCAAGCACCACGACCGGCTCTCCCGGCCTGAGCTCAGGACCGGTCACCTCCGTCTCGCGGTCGTTTTCCAGCCCGATCTGCACCACATGCCTGACGGCATGCTTCCGGCTGACGGTAAAGAGAACATGGTGGCCGCCTTCCGGAAGCACCGCCTCGCGGGGGACGACGAACCCTTCGGAGGAGGCCGCCGTGATGCGGCCCTGGATGTACTCCCCCAGAAGAAAGCCAGAGGTCTCCGGCAAGGTCACGAACACGTCCACCAGGCGGGTGGCCGGGTTGACGGCCCTCGATATCCGTCTGACCTTGCCCACGACCCCTTTTGAAGCCGGAATGTCGACATAGGTCAGGGCCACGGGCTGGCCCGGCTGCAGGCGGCCGGCGTCTTGAGGTTCCACGTTGAGCCGCACCTCCAGGCGGTCCTGGGCGACGATGTCCATGAGCGGATTGCCCGCGGCCACGATGGCCCCTTCCTGGGCCGAGACTTTGCTGACCAGGCCGGCGGCATTGGCCTGCAGGGTCCGCTGGCCGTCGATGCCTTGTCGTTTCAGGTTCTCCAGCTGGAGCCGTGCCTGCTGGGAAGCCTGCTTGGCCTGGAGAAGCTGGGTGTTGGTGGCGAGCTTGAGATCGAACAGCTCCTGGGTGTGGCTCAGGCTCTG
>JAJYKH010000031.1 GCA_021788685.1 Deltaproteobacteria bacterium
TGGCCGGTGGCTGAGATCGGCGCCCTCTGCCGGGAGCGGTCGGTGCTCTGTCACTGCGACGCGGTGCAGCTCGCGGGCAAGGTCCCGGTGCACCCGGAGGAGCTGGCGGTGGACTACCTCTCCCTTGCCGGCCACAAGCTCCACGGCCCCAAGGGGGTGGGGGCGTTGTGGGTGCGGCAGCGGGCGCCGCTCACATCGGTCATCATGGGCTCCGGGCAGGAGAGCGGCCGCCGGTCGGGCACGGAAAACGTGCCGGGGATCGTGGGGCTGGGCGCGGCCTGCGAGCTGGCCGGGGCTGCATTGGCCGAGGAGGCCCGGGTGGCCGCCCTCCGCGACCGGCTGGAGGCGGGGGTGCTCGCCAGGATGGACGGCGTCCTCGTCAACGGCCGGGCACTGCGGCGCCTCCCCAACACCAGCAGCCTGAGCTTCAAGGACTGCTCGGCCGCGGCCCTCATCCAGGACCTCGACCAGCGGGGCATCGCCGTCTCCGCCCACGCCGCCTGCCACTCGGGGGATGCCAACGCCTCCCACGTCCTCACCGCCATGAACGTGCCGGAAGACTACCGCTACGGCACCCTCCGCGTCAGCCTCAGCCGCTTTACCACCGAAGCCGAGATCGAAACCTCCCTCGCTGTCCTCCCCGAAGCAGTAGCCAAATCTCGGCAGGTGATGTAGGTCCGGCCACGCTGCATACGCTGCGCCCAGGACCAACTGCTGGTAATCGCCCGCCTGCCTGGTGTTCTCGACCATTGGTCATCCAGGATATCAAGGGGCCGGAGACTGCCCTCGCTGGCGGTGAGAAGGCACGGCTGCGGGCCGGATATCTCGGTCTTCACCTCCTGCGATCTGGCCTCTTCCCCGGCCTCGCCAGCCCATGCCGGAAACACAGCCATGAGACCTTGCCGAGCCGGCCTGGGCCGCTCGCCCATTTTGGGATCTCGCGCGCAAGAATCGGGTGGGAGCGGTTATCCCTTTGTGTCAGAATGGCTGCATGAACGATTACCAGCGCATTGCCCTCGTCATCCGCTATCTGGACGAGCATCACACCGAGCAGCCGGACCTGGCGGCCCTGGCGGCATACGCCGGCTTGGACCCCTCCCGCTTCCACCGGCTGTTCTCCGCCTGGGCGGCGATCACGCCCAAGGATTTCCTCCAATGCCTGACGCTCTCGCACGCCAGGCAATTGCTCCGGCAAGGGGAAAGCGTCTTGGATGCCGCGCTGACGGCAGGGCTCTCCGGACCGGGTCGGTTGCACGACCTGTGCGTCAGCCTGGAGGCGGCTTCGCCCGGCGAGCTGAAATCAGGCGGCGCGGGGTGGACGATGGCAGCCGGCTTTGGCGAGAGCCCCTTCGGCAGTTGCCTGGTGGCGGAGAGTCCGCGCGGCATCTGCCATCTCGCCTTCGTAGAATCCGGAAACGGGGAGGCGGAGTGGGTCGGGCTGCAGGAAAAGTGGCCCTCGGCGCGGCTGCACCGGGACGACGCCACGGCCGCCCGGCTGGCTGGGAGGATTTTCACGCCGGCGGGCCACCCCCGTTCGAGATCGCCCTTGCGGGCGTTTGCTCAGGGGACCCCCTTCCAGGTGCAGGTGTGGCGTGCCCTGCTGCACGTCGAGCCGGGGACGCTGGTCAGCTATGGCCGCCTGGCCGCTGCCCTGGGCAAGCCCTCTGCCTCCCGCGCCGTGGGCAGCGCGGTGGGGAAAAATTTCCTGGCATACCTGATCCCGTGTCACCGGGTGATCCGTGAGACCGGGGTGCTGGGCGACTACCGGTGGGGGCGGGTCCGCAAGCGGGCCATGGTGGCCTGGGAATGCGCCCAGGTCTTGGCCGCTGAACATGCGGGCGCAGTCGATTGAAGATGTGGCTCGTTACAAACAACCTGCGCGAGCTTGAAAGGGTGCGGGTCTGCGTTGAGAATTGGGCCAGCTGATAAGGAGAGGATTGGCCCCAATGACGCATGGCAAGGAGCACTTTCTAGCGAAAGGGGCTTCTTTTCAGAACCGGTAGCCGACGCCCCCCACGATCACATCGGCATCCCGGTTGTCATCGGTGAGGATGCGATTCCAGGAAACACGCAGGCACCAGGGCGGCTGAAACCGGTAGCTTCCGGTGAGGGTAACGATGGTGGACAGGGAGCTATGGTCAGCGAAGGGATGATCGACGGCCAGGTAGACCCCCCCGCCCACGCCCAGGGCCAGCCGGTCGTTGAGAAAGGCCTTGACGGCCCAAAGCTGAGTGACCGGACCATTGGGACGGTGAGCCCCCTCGTCCAGCCAGGATGCGGTCCAGTCCACATACCGCCACAGCCCCCGCCGATACTCGGCACCCAACGCCGTCGAATGCTCCGACTCGAAGCTGTTCATGATCGTTTGCCCGGCAAACAGGGTCACTTCGTTACCGGTCGTTTTCTTCGGCCGGACAGACGGGACCGGAGGCGGCCCCTTCGATGACGGCTCAAGCTGATAGCCGATGCCGGCAAGGGCCGATACCGTATCCATGCTGTCGGAAGTCTTGACCCAGTTGGCCCTCATCTGGAAAAGCCAGCGGCTCTCCAGGGACCAGGTTGCCGCCAGGCTGAATATCCCTCCCCAGCCATGTTCATCCGAGTAAGGGCCGCCGCCGTTTTGCGGCTCCGTGGTGTCGAAATAATAATAAGGGCCAATTCCGGCGGCCAGTGAGAGCCGTTGCGCGAAGGCTGGGGAATGCGCCCAGAGCTGTGCGGCATAGCCGTCTCGATGGTGGGCCGGCACATGTCCCTCGTTTAAGTAAGACAGGCTTGCAGCGAGGTGCTCGCCCAGCCCTTGCCGGTATTCCAATTGCCAGGAATAGGAGTCGTCCGTATGGGTATTCCGGCTTTGCATGACTCCCCCCATGACGGAGAAATCCTGAGCTTCGGCAGGGCAGGCTGCGGAGAGAAGGCCAACGATCAGAGGCCATCCGATGCCCGCCCGCAAGGCCCACCGTCTAAGCTTGAATGCCCCGAAAAGATACACGATTGGCTTGGGTGGACTCGCGTCCCTCATGGACGGAATAGAAACATGGCCGGCTCTGCGGATCTTGAAGCCGATTAATTCCCGGCGGGTGCCGGCTTCCGCCAGTGGAAGATCCGGACCGGCGGCACGTTGCGCAGCTCGAGGTCGGTTTCCGGCTTGCCCAGCAGGGGGCGGCCCAGGAGGGCGACCTTGTCCCGGAACTGGTAGGCGATGAAGTGGCCGCCGGGGGGCAGACACGCCCACACTGCGGCCAGAATCCGCCGGCCGAGATCAGGAGGCATGGTGGAAAAGGGGATGCCGGAGATCACCACGTCCGGGCGGGAAAGGCCATGGACGGCCAAGGCCTCCCGGATGTGCTCCGCGCTTCCGGGATGGACGATCAGCCGGGGGTCGCCCTGGGCCTTGAGAAGAGGGATGAACTCGGGGGTGATCTCGATGGCGAGGAGCTTCGAGGCCGAAGGCAGCGCCTCCAGCATGGCCCGGGTGGTGCCCCCGGTGCCAGGGCCGAGCTCCACCACCAGGCGGGCCTGGCTGATGAGGGCGGCCGCGATCAGCCGCCGCTCAAGAAAGCGGGAGCTCGGGACCACGGAGGCCACCAGCTCCGGCCTCCGGAGAAACCCCTTGAGAAAAGCCAAACCATGCCGGCGCGGAATCGGCCGGACCTGCAGACCATTACCCACGTTCGCTCTCCAGTATGTCGGCCTCGCAAAAAGTCGCTCCGCCGACGGTTCACGCTAATGTTTACTTGCAGAAATAGCCGATACTTCCACAGGCCTCACCCCGGCGAAGGCCGGGGTCCGGAATCATCTGGGAAAACTGGATTCCGGCCTTCGCCGGAATGACGGCAAAGGCGGAACGGTGGAGGTGGAGCTTTACATCAGACACGAGGTACCCTGTCGTTTTTTCGTTGCCCTCCGGGGTCCGGAGGGTTTTGCGAGATCACCAGCTTTTCGGCTGTCGTTGCAGTCAGTATACAGAAACCGCTTGCCGCCGGTCCAAAAATTGTTCGGGTCCACAGAAAAATGTGCCGGAATCAGACTAGTTATAAGAAGAAGGAGCGGTCAGTGCAAGTGCTTTCCTGGGGTGGGCCGTGGCTCTTCCGGGAGGGGAGGCGGCCAGAGGCCGGTGGGATCGGGAAAGGGCGTGGTCCCTGAATCCGTGAGCGTTCGTCCCTACGCCAGATCCGCGAGGCGACCGTTCGACTAGAGTGGGCTCTATCGAGTGGTTGCCGCCAAAGGGATGGCGTGCGGACGGACCCCCCGAGGGCGATGGGTGAAGCCATGGCTCGGCCCCAGTGCCGTGAGCGGCGATTCAACGAGGTCCAACAGCTCAACCCGTCGTCACGGATCCAGGTTGGCCTTTTGCTGGACACGGGAAGAACCATGGCCGAAAATAGAGGAATGGAAGTCCAGGAAAAACAACCGGACGGGCGCCGTCCGGCCGCATCCGGCCCAGGCCTCGGAGAGGGCGGTGGTGCCCGGCGGCCCTCTTGAGGGGGCTTAATTCCAAGGGCAGCGGGGAGATGCCATGACTGTCGGAGAATTCTGCAACCGGGAAGTGGTGATCGCCACCAGGGATGATGTCATTGTCGAGATCGCCAAGCTCATGCGCCAGCACCACGTAGGCGACGTGGTGATCGTCGACCAGGCCAAGCTGCCCCCTGTTCCCGTGGGGATCGTCACCGACCGGGACATCGTGGTGGAGCTCGTCGCCGAGGAGGTGGCGCTCGAATCGGTGAAGGCGGGCGACATCATGAGCTACGAGCTGGTGACCGCCCGCGAGGAGGACGGCATCTGGGAAACCTTGCAGCGGATGCGGGCCCAGGGGGTGCGCCGGGTCCCGGTGGTGAACCGGGATGGAGGCCTCGAGGGAATCCTCACCGTGGACGACCTGCTCGAGCTGTTCTCCGAGGAGCTGCTGGCCCTCGCCAAGGTGCCGGCCGGGGAAGTGTTCCACGAAAAAAAGCTCCGGGAATAGATTTCCCCCCAGATTGTCGGGCCTGCAAAGGGCTATAACGCGAAGACGCAGAGACTCAAAGGTAACTTTTTTGCGAACCTGCGTTGTGATTCAGGTTCTTGCCGGGATCAGATACAACCCCGTCACCGCCCTTTCGATTTCAGCCAGGCGCGTCGGCCGTGTCGCCGGTCTGTACCTCCAGCTCGCCCAGGTGGGTGGGAAGGGTGATCACCACCTCGGTGCCTTCCTCCGGCCGGCTGGCAATCTCCACATTCCCCAAATGCTCCTCGATGATCTGCTTCACGTGGGAGAGGCCAAGGCCGGTCTCTCCCTTCTTCGTGCTGTAAAACGGCTCGAAGACATGCTCCAGGACCTCCCCGGGAATGCCCGGACCGTTGTCTTTGATCCTTACCATGATGCCCCGGGGGGCGAAGTCGGTGGCCACCTGGATGGTGTCCCCGCGGCGGCATGCCTCGATGGCGTTGCGGAGCACGTGGAGAATCGCCATCTTGATCAGGTGCTGATTGCCCTGAAAGGCCAGGCTTGCGGGGGAACGGTCGAGCAGCAGGACGAGCCCCTTGTCGTCCGCCTCCGGCTGGACGATTTCCAGGGTCTCCTCTACCAGCCCGTTCAGCTCCTGGGGGGAGAAATGGAGCTGCTGCCCGGGCCGGACCGTTTCGAATTTTTCCACCAGCGCTTCGAGGCGTCTCGCCTCCTCCAGCACCTTCTGAAAGTATTCCTGGTTGGCGGCGCACTCCTCGATGGTCCTGGCGATCCGCTTGACCAGGCCGCCGATGATGAGGGCCGGGTTGCGGACCTCGTGGGCGATCCGCAGGGCCATTTCCGTCCGGGTGCGGTCGGCGACGATGGTTTCCATGTCGCGGTTGAGCCGGAGAAGCTCCTGGCTGGTCTTCTCGATCCGCTGACGGTCGCGGGCCATCCGGTTCATGATGGTCTGCATCCGGTGAAAAAACAGGGTTACGGAGGCGATGACCACAAAGGTGATGCTGTTGATGGAGCCGCTGATTGGCTCCAAGGTTTTCCACCAGGAGCCGAGGCCGGCAAGCTCGAGGATGTGCCGCACGATGTGGCCAACGGATCGTGAAAGGGAGAAGGCGAAAATGGCGCCGGAGAGCCAGAGGAGGTAGTTGGCCAGGGGGTGCTCCGGATCGCGGTGGTAAATGTCCCGGGCCAGGTGCAGGCACAATCCGGAAAGAACGACCATGACGATCGCCCCGACGAGGTCGACCAGCCAGATGGGGAGCAAGGACCATGTCATCACACCAGCCGCCTATCCACGCGCCGCCGCTCATGCCGGCGCCGTTCCCGGAGGAGGTCCCGCTGCGGGAAGGTCCGGTGCATCTCCCGGAGCCCCAGGTAGAAGCAGACCAGGGCCGGCACGCTCAGGAGATGGTCCATGCTGAGGAAGTAATAGGCGACGTCTACCCAAGAGACCACATGCAGGGAAGGAACGGTCTCGCCCGGCTTGGTGACAAGAGCATTTTGCGGAAGTGTCAGGGCAACCAAATGGCCGATGAAGGCCCAGAGGTTCCACAGGCTGATCAGGAGGGCCCCCCGGAAAAGCCAGCGCCAGGAGGTTTGGACCGTCAGACGCGAAACCCGCAGCCGGTAGGCGAAGGCGACCATGGCGGCCAGGAAGAGGAGGTGGGCGCCCTGATGGAAATAAAGACCCTGGTACCCGTGGGTCTGCAGCGCCCAGGCGGCCCGGGGGAAGAGGAGCAGAAGCAGTGCAGGGAAAATGATCCGTGCCATGTGAATCCGAGGAGGTGACCGCCGCCCAGGGGCAGGCAGGGGGAGCCCATCCGTGCAGCGGCAGCAGGACGGAAATGCTCAAGATAAGAGTAGCACGATCGGCTGGCGGCCGTCGAAATTGAGATGGGGTGCCGTGAAAAGGTGCCGGCTGGATGCGCCGAGTGGCACCGGGCACCGGATAGGGGGTTGAGGGAAACCGCGGAATGGGGGTATGGTGGGGTGCCCCGGCTGCTGCGCGGGTGAACCTGAGTGAGGAGAACGATATGGATTTCAGTGATGTGGTCCGTTTCCACGGGCATGCCTGCCCGGGGCTGGCCTTGGGGTTCCGGGCGGCCCAGGCGGCGCTGGGGGCGCTCGGCCGGAAGCGGTCTGCCGACGAAGAGCTGGTGGCCATCGTCGAGAACAACTCCTGCGCGGTCGATGCCATCCAGGTCATGCTGGGGTGCACCTTCGGCAAGGGCAACCTGATCTTCCGGGATTACGGCAAGCAGGTGTATACCGTTCTGCAGCGGCCTTCGGCCGAGGCGGTGCGGCTGGCGGTGATCTGGGAGGCTCCTCCCGAGCGGCCGGAGGAGAAGGCGGCCTGGGAGAAATACGCCGCGGGCAGCCGCGACCCGGACATCGTGCGAGTGGTGCACGCCCGCAAGGGGGCGAAGGTCCAGGCGGTGCTGGCGGCCGATGAAGAAGCCCTCTTTCGGATCAGCAGCATGATGGTGGCCCTGCCGGAGCCGGCCCGGATCTACCCCAGCCTGCGGTGCGGCCGCTGCGGCGAGAAGGTCATGGCCCCCCGGGCCCGGGAGCGGGAAGGCCAGGTCCTCTGCATCCCCTGCGCTGAAGAATCGTCATGAAGAGGAAGGGGGCCGGAAACGTCCTGCAGTGCCCCAGATGCAAGGAAGAGACCTGCCCGCTATAGCCCAGCTATGCGGGCGGGTTGATGACAAAGCAGATGGGGTGCTGCAGGACGTTTCCGAGTCAGCGCTTGTTGATTTCCCACAGCGTCAACGCCAGGGCGAGCACCGGCGCGATGAGCAGGGTGACGACCGAGAGCCCCTTTTTGATCGTCCAGGGGTCGGCCAGAAGCTGCCCGGCGAGGCTCCTGCCGCCGGCTAGGTAAAACTGGAGCAGCACCCAGAGGGCCCCCCCCAAGACGATGAGCAGCAGCTCGGCAGTCACCAGCTTGCGGGCGAAAGCCCGGAGCCCGTCCAGGGCGGTCCCGGCCCAAAGCATTTTCGTCACCAGGGGCTGGAGGTCCCGGAGCCGGGCTTCGGCTGCTGCGGCTTCACCGTTGGCCGCCCGGAAGGCTTCCCCCCGGATCTCCTGGGAGAGACGCGTGGCCTGCTCCAGGTGCTCCCGCGCGGCGTCGAGGATATCCTTGAAGCGGCGGAAGAGGGGCTGGTAGAAATAGTCGGCCCAGAAGGAGTGGTATCCCTCCCAGCTCCCGCCCGTCTGCTCGAGTCGCTCCTTGAGCCGGTCGATTCTGTTTTCCCGCAGCCGGTGGCATTCGTAGAAAAGTCCGTCCGCCTGCTCCGCCACGTCGAGCATGTCGTAATGGCCCTGTCGTTCGTGCTGCTGCTCGATCCCTGCCAGGGAGCGCAGCACCCCTTGCAGGTCAGGGTCGTCTTCCCCTTCGAACCAGCCGCGCAGCTCCTCGCATTCCGCCCGCACCCGCAGCAACGCCTCTTCGGCGTTTTCCGCCACGGCCCGGGCGTGACCAGCCAGAAGGTCTTCCATCAGTCCCTGGACCGGGGTCAGCATCGGGTCGATGAGAACGGTCATGAACAGCTCCCGCTCCCCGGTGATGAGCGAGCGGATCTGCTTGTAGGCCTGCTCGCCGTTGCCGTTCCGGGCCAGAAGCTGACACTTGCGGTATTGGGCCTCGGGGCAGGACCGGTTCAGGGCGAGCACGGCATCGACGGCATGCTCGGCCTTCCAGCGGTCCCCTTGCAGGTCATGAAAGCGGGAAAGCAGCAGGCCGATGTACACCTTCTCCTTTTCCTGCCCCGCCAGGGATGCCGCCTTGTTGAGGAAGCTCTCCATATCTTTGTCCCGCCCCTGCTCCAAGGCGCGGAAGGCCTGCCCCACCGAGGCGCAGAAGTGGGCGCCATGGGGCCGTAAGACCTCTTCGGAAAAGAGCTGTTCCGCCTGGCCGTATTGGCCCACCCGCAGGCAGTCCAGGCCCAGGTGCAGGTTCCGGTTGGTGATCTGGAGCTTCTCGTTGTTCTCCACCCCTTCCCAGGAGGTGAAGAAGCCGAAGGCGATCTGGTGGAGAAAGCGGAGCTGGTACAAACGGTTCAGATCGAAAAACGCCAGGAAAACCTGAAGCAGGGGATCTTGACGGACCCGGGAGGCCTTGATTCCGGCCTGGAGGGCGGCCACCAGCTCATCGCTGCCGGCCAGAGCCTTCCGGTAGAGGCCGTCCAGCTCGGCAAAGGGCAGATAGCCGATCTGCGGCATTCCCAGGGCGGGAAGGGCCAGCAGCTTGCTCGGGCAGGCGGCCGGGGCATGGTGGGTCATGCCGCAGTAGAAGCATTCCCGATGGCTGCCCACCAGGGGCAGCTCCCGGCCGGGGAACAGCCGTTCGACTTTGATGGGTCCCTGGTCGGCAAAGACCAGCCGGAACAGCCCCTGCTCTTCCGGCTGGAAGGAATGGGGAGGCAGGGAGCGGCCGGCCATGAGCCGGTCCCACTGGTGCTTGAGCGCCCGCGTGATGTAAGGGGCTTCCTGGCTGAGAAAATGCCAGACCTCGGCTGAAAACGGCTCCCCCGGCGTGCCATTCTCCCCGGCGGCGAGATGGAGCACCGCCTGCACCGGCAAGGCCCCCTGGCTCGACTGCCAGCTCAGCTCCTGCCTGAGCTTGGCAAAGCCCTCCTGGAGGGCGGCAAGGGCGGTGTGGGGGTGGCTGAAGGCGAAAACCAGGACTTCTTCTCCCTGGTCCTGGTTTTCGATGCCGTTCTGGCGGAAATGGCGGCCAAGCAGCTCGAGGGCATCGGGCCAGCGGCCGCCGAGCAACCGCTTCCCGTGGTAGGGGAGGGGATGAAGGTAAAGCAGGGTGGGGGGGAAGCTCATGGGAGGGCCCCCCGGTGCCGGTCGCCGGCTTACAGGCATTTATTGAGAATTTCCTTGGCTTCCCGATTGGTCGGATCGATCCGGATGACCCGGGTCGCCCACTTGTCCGCCCGCATGCTCATCCGCATGTCGAAATACGCCTTGGCCAGGGCCAGCAGGATCTCGACATCGTCGCCGCTTTTCTCGACCGCCTTCTCCATCACCTCCACGGCCTCCGAGGTTTCACCGGCCTCCAGGAGGGCCAGTCCCAGACTCTTGTGGAGATAGGTCCGCTCCGGGTCGTCTTTGAGCACCTCCCGGTAGGTCTTGGCGGCCAGCTCCCCGAGGCCGTTTTCCCGGCAGGTGTTGGCGATGTCCTCCTTGAGGTCGAGATCGCCGCTGTTGGTGCGGAGAACCAGCCGGAAGACCTTTTCCGCCTCGGAGAGGATTTTCTGCTTGAGGAGGAGCCGCGCGTAGTTGAGGGCCCGGTCGCTGTGGCGGGGGCTGATGGTCATCGCCTTGGAGAAGAACTCGGTGGCCTTGTCGATCTTGCCCAGCCGGTGGAAGATCTGCCCCAGGTAATGGTAGGAGGTGACGTCCAAGCGGTTGATCTCCACCGCTTTCTGGAAGCAGCTGAGGGCGTTCTTCAAATCGCCCTTCTTGATGGACAGGCGGCCGATCTCCCGGAAGGGCCGGGACGACTGGGTGTTGATGGCCAGCGCCTTTTTGGCCTCCACGATGGCCTGGTCGATGTCCCCTTCCTCCTCCAGCTCGCGGGCCTTTTTCAAGTGGAGGGCCATCGGCGTCGGGTTGGCCGCCTGCTTGAGCAGCTCGGTGATCTTCTGCTCCAGGGAGGCCGTCACGAACGGCTTGGTCAGGTAGGCGTCCACGTCGTGCTCGGCCGCTTCGGCCACCACCTCCTGGTTGGCCTCGGCGGTGATCATCAAGAAGGGAATGTCCCGCAGCTTCGGGGTGGCCCGCACATGGTGGAGCAGCTCGGTGCCGGTCATGTAGGGCATGTTCCAGTCGGCGATGATGAAATCGACCGGCTGCTTCGCTTTCTTGAGGAATTCCCAGGCGGCGCGGCCGTTGTCCGCCTCGTGGAACTCGTTGCCGAACCGGATCAGCTTCAGCATGGCCCGGATGGACCGGCGCATGTTATCCGCGTCGTCGACGATCAGAAATGCCATCTTGGCGGGGGACTTGATGCTCGCCATGTTTCTTCCTCAGGCTACCGGCAGGGAGAAGAAGAATCGGCTCCCCCGCCCCAGTTGGCTTTCGACCCCGATCTCGCCCCGGTGCAGCTCCACGGCCAGCTTGCAGAAATAGAGGCCGAGGCCGGCGCCCACCAGCGCATCCTGCTGGGTGGAAAGCCGGGCGTATTTTCCGAAGATGGCTTCCTGCTTGTCGGCGGGAATGCCGGGCCCCTGGTCCTCCACCCGGAATTCGAGCCGTTTGCGCTGGGGGAGGTGCCGGCAGCCCAGAGTGACGGCGGTGCCCGCCGGGGAATACCCGATGCCGTTGGTGAGCAGGTTCTGGAGCACCCGCAGGATCAGCACCCGGTCGAGAAAGAGGATGGGCAGCCCCTCGTCCGCCTCCAGCCGCAGGGTGATGCCCTTGATCCGGGCCAGCCCGCGGATACCGCTTGCCGCCTCGGCCAGCAAGGGCCCGGGCTCGGCTTCTTCCTTGAGCAGCTTGAGCTTCCCTTCTTCGAGCTTGTAGACGTTCACCAGGTCGGAGGCCATGCGCACCGCCCGGTCGGTGGCGAGCTGGGCCGCCTCCAGGAATTCCCGGTTGTCTCCCTCGACCGAATAGGAGAGGATGTCCAGGTTGGCCACCACCTCGGAGAGCGGCCCCTTGAGATCGTGGAGGAGCATTTTGGAGAGCTCGGCCTCCAGGTCTTCCTGGCGCCGGAGCTTCTCATTGCGTTTCTTGAGGGTGTTCCGCTGCCGCTTGATCTTCCGGTGCAAGGCTTCCCGCACCACCAGCCACACCACCAGCGAGGTGAACTCGAGGAGGTAGCGGCTGTCGTTCTGGAGCAGGTCCTTGCCGCCGGCCCGGTCCGAGACGTTGATCACCCCCACCGCCTCGCCTTCGTGAAGGATCGGCACCGAGAGCAGCGATTCCTTCTTGTAGGCGTCGCCGCCGCTTGGCCGGAACCGTTCGTCTTGGGAAATGTCGCGGATGTAGAGCGGCTTGCCTTTTTGCGCCACCCAGGAGGCCACCCGGCCCCGTGCGGCGAGTGGCTGCCGGAGGCCGACCAGCTCGGGGCGGCTTGCCGCCCGTACCACCAGGTCGTCCTTTTCGATGAACATGATCGAGCCCTGCTCCACTCCCAGATAGGCGAGGATGATGCCGAGAATGCTCGTGAGCTGGCGATCGTAATCCAGCCCCTGGGTGTTGATCACCTTGGTGATCTCGGAGAGGCTGGCCAGCAACCGGTTGGCTTGGCGCAGATCGTTCAGCATGCGGCGGTCCTTAAGCGGTCACAGGGCACCACATCTGCTTTGTTATCGGCCTGTTCGCATACCCTGTGTATAGCTCGCAGGCCGATGCCGCGGGCCCAGTATTCTGGATAAGGCCTTCTAAGTCCTTCGGACAAGAAGGACCTAATCTGCGGCACCCTGTGACCGCTTACAGAGACAATCATCGCGGCCTTCATACTCTGTGCCCCCGTGATCGGTTATGGCGGTCCCTGGTTTGGTGGTGAGCAGCGGCCCGGTTACTCGCGCCTGGCATGGTCGTCTGGGCTCATCGTCCGGATGTCCCACGCCTCCGGCCGGTTGTCGTTCATCGGATTGGGGGCGATCCGGAACTCGAAAATGTTCATGGGATTCACGAAGGCCTGGGATTCGAGCTCCACCGGCGCCTTGGAGCGGTGGAAGAAAACCGTGTCGCTCACCAGCCCCTCGGGTCCCAGGCGGTAATAGCGAAAAAAGCCAAACCCCTTGGCCGGGTTGTAGTTGAGCGGGGTCCCCCGCCGCCAGCGCTCGCCTTCGGGCGTGTTGGCGATGGGGAGCAGCCCCGGCACCAGGAATCCCGATACATACCTATCGGCCGCTTCCCGCAAATCATGACTGACGTTGTTGAAGCCGATCACCTCCACCCGGCAGCCTTTGTTCTGGATGGCGGTCACCAGCCGCAGGAAATCGCCGTCGCCGGAGAGGAGGATGATCCGGTCGAGATTGCGGGACTGGAGCAGGGCGTCGATGGCCAGGTCCATGTCGGCGTTGGCCTTGGAGGTCACCACTCCGTCTTCGTCCACGTAGCGCTTGACATACTTCTTGATGAGCTTGAAGCCGCACTTGCGGAGGATGTCGTGATAGTTGTACAGCTTCTGGCGGTATTCTGGGTCATCCTCGGTCCGCCTCCGGTCTTCCACCAGGTAGGAGTTGGCCCGGAGCAGCACCGAATTGCCGGAGTTGGCCAGGTCCACCAGCACGTCGTACCGCATGCCGTAGCCGCCGCTCAGCCGGATGTTCTCGGCATCGACATAGATTCCGGTCTTTAGCATCGGATCCTCAGTGATTCCATTTCATTTTCTCGATTCGATATCGTTCGCCAGTGCCGCAGATGCGCGGAAGAGGCCTCTCCGCTATACATCAGGTATGCGGAGAGGCCGATGACAAAGCAGATGCGGTGCTGGCGGATGATATCGCTATTCCCATTCAATGGTGCCCGGCGGCTTGCCGGTGATGTCGTAGACCACCCGGGAAACCCCCCGCACCTCATTGGCGATCCGGCGGGAGACGTGGTCGAGGAACTCGTAGGGAAGGTGGGCCCAGCGGGCGGTCATGAAATCCACCGTTTCCACCGCCCGCAGGGCGATGACGTGGGCATACTGCCGGTTGTCTCCCACCACCCCCACCGACTTGACCGGGAGGAAGACCGCGAAGGCCTGGGACACCTGGTCGTAGAGCTCGTGCCGGCGCAGCTCCTCGATGAAGATGTCGTCCGCGAGCCGCAGGGTGTCGGCGTACTCCTTGTGCACCTCGCCCAGGATGCGCACCCCCAGGCCGGGGCCGGGGAAGGGGTGCCGGTAGACCATCTCCGAGGGCAGGCCGAGCTCGACCCCGATCTTGCGCACCTCGTCCTTGAACAGCTCCCGCAACGGCTCGACCAGCCCGAGCTTCATGTGCTCGGGGAGGCCGCCCACGTTGTGGTGGCTCTTGATGATCTTGGCCTTGCCGGTCTTCGCCCCGGCCGACTCGATGATGTCCGGGTAGATGGTGCCCTGTCCGAGCCATTTGACGTCGGGGAGCTTCTCGGCTTCCTCCTCGAACACCTCGATGAAGGTGGCGCCAATGATTTTCCGTTTGACCTCCGGGTCGGCGGTCCCCTTGAGCTTGGAGAGGAACCGCTCCTCGGCATCCGCCCGGATGACTTTCACCCCCATGTGGCGGGCGAAGGTGGTCATGACCTGCTCGCCCTCGTTCAGCCGCAGGAGGCCGTTGTCCACGAAGACGCAGGTGAGCTGCTCCCCGATGGCCCGGTGAAGGAGGGCCGCCACCACCGCGGAATCGACCCCGCCCGACAG
>JAJYKH010000391.1 GCA_021788685.1 Deltaproteobacteria bacterium
CCGATCTGAACCGCTTGAGGCGGCCATCCAGGTCGGCTTCGGCCATGTCCGTGGTGACCAGGACGCCCAGACCGGTGGGGTTCTCGAACCGCTTCTCGTGCCGGAACAGGCAGGTCTCGCCGCCCGCGGCGAAAGTGTCGGCCGCGGTGCCCAGCTTGATGGTCCGGATCGGCGGCGCCGAGGCCTCGCCGATGGTGGCCTTGACCTCGTCGCTCACGTAAGGGCATTCGCCGATCTCGGTCTGGCCGGCCGCCACCTTCATGGCAAAGGCCAGGCAGGTGGGAATCCCGCACTCGCCGCAGTTCTTCTTCGGCAGCATTTTGAGGATTTGAATACCGGTTAAAGCCATCTCTCGTTCCTCCCAGATATCGAAAAATCGTTCAGATCGCAGGTATTATCTCAAACAGCCGGCCGTGGCGACGTCCCGGCTCCAGCCCTATCAGACCGCGGCTTCCATCGTGAGGCAGGGATGCCCCTTCTCCTTCAGGAAGGCCAGGATCTCCTCCTCGGTGGTGCCCTGCTCCTCGGTGGCGATCATGTCGTACAGCTCGGGCATACCCAGGGCCTGGCAACGGGCCATGAGCTTCTCCTTCAGCTCTTCCTTGAGCATCTTGGGCATCCAGGCCACCCGCTTGAGCCCGCCTTCGGCAAGGAGCAGCTTGGGGCTGGTGATGTAGTGCTTGCTCACCCCCATGAAGCCGGGAGTCTGGGCGCCGCCGCCGGCCATGCCCGCCAGGGTGGTGCACTTCATGCCCGAGGGGGTCATGCCCAGGTAGTCGCGGTTGACGAACATGACGCCATTGCACTGGGGCAGCATGGCGGCGATCGCCTCGAAGCAGCCGCAGGCGGTCATGGGATCGACCATGAGCGAGTAGCAGGCAACCTGCTGCACCGCCCCCCGGGAGGCCTGCACGACGAAGTCGTTGATGCCCTGGAAGTAGCCGATCACCGGGTCGAGGCACTCGCCCTTCTGGATGGGCTGGTTGGGGCCGGTGGGGTTGATCTGGAAGCTCGCCTTGCCGTCCAGCCAGTTGTAAGCGCCGCACATCCCCACCCGCTCCGGGGTGATCACGCAGACGTGGCTGGGCGCGAACGACTGGCAGAGGGTGCAGGAGTAGAAGATCTCCTCGGTCTCGTCGGTCATGCCGCCCAGCCGTCTGTCGCGGCCGGCGTAGACCGACTTTGCCAGGGCCAGGACCTCGTTCACCTTCTCCTGCTCGGTGTAGATCTTGACCTGGATCTTGTCGATGATGGCGCCGAACTCCTGGTGGAGCTTGCCGTGGAGCACCTTGCCGATGTGGGCGAGGGAGAAGCCCTTCTCCACCGCGCCCTTGCCGAAGCGGATCCACATGATGTCCCGCTGGCCCATGTGCATGATGCCCTGGATGTAGTTGATCAGGTGGTGGAACTGGCGCTCGAGAATCGGCTCGAAGTCGGACTGCATCTCGCGGCCCGCCACCTCGACCAGGATGCCAAGCGGGATGTTCTGGCCCTGCTTGACGTCCTTGATGTCCGGACCGATCACCTCGACGTGCCCATCCTGCACCTCGTCCATTTCCTTGGAGATGAGCACCTCGACGCCGGTGGTGCGGCCGCCGCCGCACTCCATGTACAGGTCGTCCTTGCGGATGCGCTCGCCCTCGAAGGCGGGCCCGAAAGAGAGCGGGATGTCGATCTTGGTGACGTTCACCTTCAGGCCGCGCACCTCGATGGCCTTCTGGACGATCTCCTCGTGGGGGACGTTGCTCACCACGTGCTCGTAGGTGCAGACGCCGGTGGGCAGCACCTGGGGGATGTCGTAGTCGGAGATGGTGGGGAAGCCCCAATTGATGGCGCCCGCGGCGTTGGCGTACCACTCGTCGCTCACCGGGCCGAAGGCCATGACGAAGGCGAAGGTCCGGTCCTTGTTGTAGATGAGGTTGCCCCGGTAGTCGCCCGGCTTGATGCCGCCGAAGGCCATGGCCACCCGGCAGGCGAAGCCGATGGCGAAGACCGCCGTGGTGTAGCTCCGGCCGAAGGGCACCAGCCGGGTGGGCCAGCCGATCTGCACCCCCTGGCGCACCAGCTGCTCCGGCATGCTGATGCCGTTGGTGTGGTCGTGCATGAAGATGTAGAGGTTCTTCTCCTGGAGCTCGAGGGCGATCTTGCTCGCCATCTCCGCATCCTGGGGCGAGCCCATGATGGCGGCGAAGCCCGGGGCGGTGCCGTCCACGAACTCGACCCCGCGCTTCCGGAAGATGACGTCATCCGCCGCCCCCAGCCAGATGTTCTCGGCGGTGGGATCCTCGGACTTGGTGTAGAAGTTGGGCTCGTTCAGGTAGCGAACCGCCTCGAGCATTTCCTCGGCGAAGAAGGTGGCCATGCCGGCGTCGAGGGCGGGCCCCAGGTAGGGAAGCCACAATTTGTCGCTCACCTGGGGGGGGAGCAGCTTGCGGCACTCCTGGAAGATCTCCTTCATGTCGCCCAGCTTCTGGACCTTGGCGCCCAGCATGCTGTAGATGATGGGCAGGAAATAGGCGGTGTTCGGGTAGGCGACCTCCTGCTCCGGCCCGTATTTCTTCAGCGCCTGCTCATAGGATTCCTCGGCCGTGTCCACGATCTTGTGGGCGCCTCGGATAGCGGCAGAACAGATGATGTGAGACATTGTCTTCTCCTCTCAGCTTGATCTCTCACGCGCTGTCCGCGTGGGTCGCAGTCTTTAGCCCAGAAGGCCGTTGATGAGGGACCGGGTGAGACCGATCGCCTGGGGATGCCGCATGACCAGGACCTCGCCACCGGCAAGCAGCATGCAGGTGGCGGTGATCGCCTCCATGAGCACGCCGCGCCGCTCCTGGTCGCCCAGGAGCTCGTCGGAAGGCAGCCGGGTTTCCTTGGCCTT
>JAJYKH010000032.1 GCA_021788685.1 Deltaproteobacteria bacterium
GGCCAGGATTCGCTGATCTTCGACGGCCAGAGTCTGGCCCTGGCCCCGGACGGCCGGGTGGCGGCGTGCGGCAACCGCTTCCGGGAGGGAATGGCGGTGGTGGATACGGCCACCTGGGAGGGGGAATGCCTCCTGGAGCCGGCGGCGGCCGCCGGGGCGGTGGAGCCGGCCGCCGTCCTCCACGATGCCCTGACCACCGGCATCCGGGACTACGTCCGCAAGTGCGGCTTCGCCAAAGCCATCCTCGGACTGAGCGGCGGCATCGACTCGGCGGTGACCGCGGCGCTTGCCTGCGGGGCCTTGGGCCCGGAAAACGTTTGGGGGGTGGCCCTGCCCTCTCCCTACAGCTCGCCGGAGTCCACCGAAGACGCCCGGCAGCTTGCGGAAAACCTGGGCATGCGCTTCGACGTCCTGCCCATCACCGAGATCTTCCGCACCGAGCTGGCCACCCTCGGGCCGCTGTTCGCCGGCCTGAAGCCGGACGTGACCGAGCAGAACCTCCAGGCCCGCATCCGGGGCAACCTGCTCATGGCCCTCTCCAACAAGTTCGGCCACATTCTGCTCAGCACCGGCAACAAATCGGAAATGGCGGTTGGCTACACCACCCTCTACGGCGACATGAGCGGAGGCCTCGCGGTGATCTCCGACGTGCCCAAGTGCCAGGTATACGAGCTCGCCGACCACATCAACCGCGAGCGGGAGATCATCCCGGCGCGCACCATCAGCCGGGCACCCAGCGCCGAGCTCGCCCCGAGCCAGAAGGACCAGGACGACCTTCCCGCCTACGAGGTGCTCGACCGCATTCTCCAGGCCTACCTGGAAGAGAACCGCACCATGGCGGAAATCGTCGACATGGGCTTTGCGCCGGAAGTGGTGCGGGACGTGGTCCGCCGCATCCGGATCAACGAGTACAAGCGCAAGCAGGCCCCCATGGGCCTGAAGGTCACCTCCAAAGCCTTCGGCTACGGCCGCCGGTATCCGACCGCTGAGCATTTCATGGAGGACCTGCGCTGATGGCCCGCAAGATCATCCTCATCCTGCTCTTCGCCGGCATCGTGGCCCTTGTCGCGGGCGAGCGGCTGCTGAGGCGCCCCTCCCGGCTTTACCAGACCACCACCGGCAACGTGGAGATGTGCCTCTCCTGCCATCAGCAGGAGAAGCTCGATCCCGCCCACGATACCAAGATCCTGGGCTGCTCCAGCTGCCACCTGGGGAACCCTCTGGCCATCAACGAGAAAGAGGCCCACCAGGGAATCGTCAAGAACCCGGGCGACCTGCGGGTGGTGGAGCGGACCTGCGGGAACGACAGCTGCCACGCCTCGGACGTGAAACGGGTCAAGAATTCCCTCATGGCCACCAACCGGGGCATCCTCGCCACCCTTCGCTATTATTGGAAGGAAGCCCCCAACCAGAACGGGGACTTCTCGGTCGAGAAGCTCATGAAGTCGGGGGAAACCTCGCTTGCCATCGACTACTACCGCAAGCTCTGCGGCACCTGCCATCTCTGGAAGCAGAAAGGCGACATGCCTGGGTTCTTCGGGGAAAAAGGAGGTGGCTGCACCGCCTGCCACCACGTGGTTCCCAAGGACGGCCGGCCCATTATCTACAAGACGGCGGACGGCAAGGAGGACCGGCGCCCGCCCCACCCGTTCATCACCAAGAAGATCCCCATTGCCAACTGCGTCCGCTGCCACAACCGGAGCGGCCGGGTGGGGATCTCCTACCAGGGGCAGTTCGAGAGCGAGGGCTACGGCACCCCCTACGAGAAAGGGGGCCTTTCCTCGAAGCAGCTGCCGGGCGACCGCTTCTACCTGGAGCTGTCGCCCGATATCCACCACGAGAAGGGAATGGCCTGTATCGACTGCCACACCCGGGACGAGATCATGGGTGACGGCCACGCCTACGCCCATTATGAGCAGCAGCTCGAAATCAGCTGCGGCACCTGCCATACTTCGGGCCAGCCGGGGCTCACCCGCCGCAACCACCAGCTCAACAACATCGCGGTCGAAGGGGGGAAGGTCATCCTCACCGGCAAGCTCGACGGCAAAAAGCACCTGGTGCTGCCGCCCAAGAAAGGCACCTGCGACTACCCCGGCCACAAGCGGCTCTCCTGCGATTCCTGCCATTCCACCTGGGTGCCCCAGTGCTACGGCTGCCACGTCAAGCGCGACATGCGGGAGACCCATCTGGATAAGCTGTCCCTGAAGGATGTCCCGGGCTGGTGGCAGGAAGGCCGCTCCTACCTGCGCTACGAGCAACCCATGCTCGCGGTGTGGGGGAAAAAGGTGGTGATCGTCACCCCCGGCTGCCAGGACATCGTCACCCTGATCAACAAGAAGGGGAAGGTGGAGAAGGGCTTCAACTCCTTCACCATGGCCGCCCTCAGCCCCCACACCACCCAGGCTAAGGGCAGGAGCTGCGCCGACTGCCATACCTCGCCCAAGACCCTGGGGCTGGGCGAAGGCACCCTATGGCGGGAAAACGGCACTTGGAAATTCCAGGGCCTGGACCAGGGGGTGGAGACCCTCTCGGGGAAATCGCCGCCCCTCGACGGCTACGTCACCATCGACGGGAAACCCTTGCAGAAGAGCTCGCGGCCGGACCTGCGGCCCTTCAACGGCGAGGAGCTTTCCCGCATCCTGCGGGTGGGCGAATGCCTCCCCTGCCACAAGAGCTACGACGACCCGGCTTACAAGGACTACCGGCCCGACCGGAAGTGCCCGAAGGGGAATTTCTGATTTTTGATTGCTGATTTTTGACTTTTGATTTTCACTCCGCTTCAAAGATCATATTTTACATTTTGCTTTCACTCCAAAAATCCTCCTTCAACAATCAAAAATCCGGGACCCTCCATGCTCATCGCCCCTGTCCGGCTCGCCTCCCCTGAAGGCCGCACCCTGCTCGCCAAGCTGGAAGACCGCTTCCAGCTGGCCGATCCCCGTTGCCGGGAAGCGGTGACCGCGATCATCGACCGCATCCGCAGGGAAGGGGACGCAGCCCTCCTTGATTGCATCCGGCGCTTCGATGCCCCCGCCCTGACCATCGACCGGCTCCGGGTGAGCGCGGCCGAGGTCGAGGCGGCGGCGGGCCAGGTGGACGCCGAGTTCCGGGAAGCCCTCACCAAGGCCAGCGATCGCATCCGCACTTTCCACGAGCGGGAGCGGGAGGAGTCCTGGATCGTGACCCGGGAAGACGGCACCATCACCGGCCGCCTGGTGCAGCCGGTGGCCGCGGCCGGTCTTTACGTGCCAGGGGGCAAAGGAGGCTCGACCCCCCTCGTCTCCTCGGTGCTGATGAACGGCATCCCGGCGGCCATCGCCGGAGTGGAGCGCCGGGTGATGATGACCCCGCCCGACGCCGAAGGCCGGGTGCACCCCGCCCTCCTGGTCGCCGCGAGCGAGGTCGGGATCACCGAGATTTACAAGGCGGGGAGCGCCTGGGCCATTGCCGCCCTCGCTTACGGCACGGAGTCGGTCCCCCGGGTGGACGTGGTGGTCGGCCCCGGGAACCAGTACGTCGCCGAGGCCAAGCGGCAGGTCTCCGGCCGGGTGCGGATCGACATGATCGCCGGTCCCAGCGAGGTGCTGATCGTGGCCGACGAGGCCTCCCGGCCGGAGCTGATCGCGGCCGACATGCTGGCCCAGGCGGAGCACGATCCCCAGGCCCTGGCCATGCTGGTCACCACCAGCAGCGACCTGGCGGGGAAGGTCAACGGCGAGCTGGCCCGCCAGCTGGCCGCCCTCAGCCGGCGGGAGATCGCCCGCACCTCGCTAGCCGAGCGGGGGGTGATCCTCATCGCGGCCTCGGTTGCCGAGGCGATCGAAACCGCCAACCGCCTCGCGGCCGAGCACCTGGAGCTGATGCTCACCCGCCCCTTCGACTGGCTGCCCAAGGTCCGCCACGCCGGGGCCATCTTCCTCGGGGAGCACACCCCGGAATCAGCGGGCGACTACATCGCCGGCCCCAACCACGTGCTGCCCACCATGGGCACCGCCCGCTTCTCCTCCGCCCTGGGGGTGGAGACCTTCATCAAGAAGTCGAGCCTGATCTGCTATTCCCGAGAGGCGCTGGCGGCCGACGCCGCCCATATCCGGAGGCTCGCCGACCTGGAAGGCCTCACCGCGCACGCCCGCTCGGTTTCGATCAGGGTGGAGCCGAAGTAGGATTTTTGAAGTCTGATTTTTGAAGTGACCCATCAAAAATCAAAAATCGAAAATCAAAACTCCCTCGCCCTGCTCCAGGATGGCGCAGAGCGAATGGGCCTTTCCCTCGCCCTGGAGGCCGGCGAGCGGCTGGGCCTGTACGCCGCCGAGCTGGAGAAGTGGAGCCGGAAGATGAATCTGGTGGGGCCGGCGCCTCTTCCGGAGATCATCGACAAGCACTTCCTCGATTCCCTCACCCTCCTGCCGCTGCTGGCCGAGCAATCCTTGCCCGATCTATTGGACGTGGGAACCGGCGCCGGCTTTCCCGGCCTGGTCCTCAAGGCGGTGCTCCCCCAATTGGCGGTCACCCTGGTGGAGCCCCGACAAAAACGGGCCGCCTTTCTCCGCCACATCATCCGCACCCTGGAGCTTCGGGAGATTGCCGTGGTCGAGGCGCGGCTCCGAACCGACGGGACCACGCCCCTCCCCCGGCCAGGCGGCTATCACCTGGTCACCGCCCGCGCCCTGAGCGAGATCGCCCCCTTCCTGGCGCTGATCGCACCCTACTGCCTGCCGGGCGGCCATGCAGTCTGCATGAAAGGCAGCCGCTGGCAGGAGGAGCTGGAGAGCTGGCAGCAGACGGAAAACGGGGAATTCGTTCTGGCGGAAAGCAGGGAGTGGCGCCTGCCCTTCTCGGGCGACTACCGGTGCTTGCTGCTCTTTCGCAAGGAAAGAGCAGGTTGGAAATAGGAGCCGGAGGCAAAAACCAAGGCAGGGCGGGCATCGCCCACCGTTGCGGAGCGAATCGTCAACACCCGTCGCCGGGGCGGTGCCCACCTACGCGGGAGACGAGAACAACCGGATGACGAGCAGCCCCGCTTCGTAGAGGCCAAAAAGAGGGAGGGCGAGAAGGACGGCCGAAAAGATGTCGCCCACGGTGAGCAGGAAGGCCAGCCCCACGATGGCCGCATAGAAATAGAGCCGCTTCTTCCGGAAGTGGTCCCGCGAGACGAGGCCGGTGCGGTGAGCGGCCACCATCAGGAACGGCACCTCGAAGGCGAGGCCGAAGGCGAGAGTGGAGCGGGCCATGAAGGTGAGATAGGCATCGAACTTGGGGAGCGCCTTCAGCCGCTCGCTGGCAAACCCCATGAGAAAAGAGAGGGCATCGGGGAGGACGACAAAATAGGCGAAGGCCGCCCCACCTACAAACAGCAGGGTCGCCGTCCCCACGATCTTGAGGACCAGCCGCCGCTCATGCCGGTGCAGGCCGGGGGAGACGAACATCCACAGCTCATAGAGCAGGACCGGGGAGCTGAAGATGAGCCCCACCAGGAGGGCAATCTTGAAGTAGGCGACAAAGGCCTCGGTGAGATTGGTATAGACCAGCTTGCCCATCCCGGCATGGGCACGGAACAGGGGGGCGACGAAGAAGCCCGTGATCGGCTGGGCAAAAAAATAAGCGACCACGCTGCAGACGGCGATGGCCACGAAGGAAACGATCAGCCGCCGGCGCAGCTCGATCAGGTGCACCGCAAAGTGGTCGTTCAGCACCCCCATCAGGAATCCTCCTTTTCCAAGGATCCGTGGCGATAGGTTGAGCTTGTTGGATCTATTTTAAATCGATGACTCATAGCACAGGCTGTGGCCGACCGCACGCCATCTCCTTTGTCGGCAATCTTCCGATATAGCTCACTATAATCGAGCAGTCGCCTTCGAGGATCTGGCGCACGGACGAACGCTCAGCGATTCAGCTTTTCGTCTTCACCCGTGCCGTGAGCTTTCCGCTCTCCGCTTTCGGGGAGGACGTCCTGTCGCTGCTTGCCCTCTTCCGCTGGGGGCTCCTGGGCCGCTGTTTCGGGCGGCTCCGATTTCGCGGGCGGTTGGCCCTGGGGCAGCTGCTCCCAGGGCTTGGCCGTTTTCCCGGCCTCGTCCATTTCCTCCTGGATGGTGTCCCGGAGGGTATTGGCCGCTTTCTTGATCTCAAGCACCCCCTTGGCCAGGGAGCGGGCCAACTCGGGCAGCCTTTCCGGCCCGACCACGATGAGGGCCAGGGCCAGGATGACGATCAACTCGGGGAGACCGATGCCAAACATTGTTTCTCTCTCGTGTGCTCAAAACGGGAATGGCTCCCGGCCCTGTCCGGGGCGGAAGCCCTGCTTTCGGATTTTACCTCCCGGGGCACCATTTTCAAAGCGGAATCACCGCCGCCAAAACGGACCGTCTCTCCGCCGAAAGGCCCTGCAATTCCCAGCGAGGGCGGAGAGTTGCCGGATTGACTTTTCCGTAGCCTTTGGCTATTGTGCCACGGTTGCCCTGAGAACAGGGCGGCGGCCAAAGCGCTGCCGATGCGCAAATATTCGGGTTTTCGAAGAGGAGAGAAGATGGCCAACGTGGTGGTGGTAGGCACCCAATGGGGGGATGAAGGCAAGGGCAAGATCGTCGATCTGCTCACCCGGTACGCCGACTGCATCGTGCGCTTCCAGGGGGGAAACAACGCGGGCCATACCCTGGTGGTGGAAGGCCGGAAGTTCATCTTCCACCTCATCCCCTCCGGGATCCTCTATGACGAGAAGCAGTGTTTCATCGGCAACGGCGTCGTCCTTGACCCGGCGGTGCTGCTCCAGGAGATGAAGGAGCTCGCGGCGAACGGGCTGCCGGTCACCCCGGGCCGGCTGATGATCAGCGAGAGAACCCACCTGATCATGCCCTACCACCGGAGTCTCGACTGCACCAGCGAGGCGGCCCTGAAGCAGGGGCGCAAGATCGGCACCACCGGCCGGGGCATCGGCCCGTGCTACGGGGACAAAATCCTGCGCAAGGGCATCAAGATCGGCGACCTTCTCGACGATGAGCTTTTCCGGGAGAAGCTCCGGGACAACCTGGACGAGAAAAACGAAATCCTGAAGAAATTCGGGGCGGAGGCTTCCTTTGACGAGATCCACCGGGCCTACCGCCAATACGCGGAAGCCCTGGCGCCGTACATCGGCAACGTCTCGGTGGCCCTCGACCAGGCGCGCCAAGCGGGCCGGAACATTCTCTTCGAAGGCGCCCAGGGGACCCAGCTCGACATCGACCACGGCACCTACCCCTTCGTCACCTCCTCCAACACCGTGGCGGGCAACGCTTGCAACGGCAGCGGCTTCGGCCCGGCCCACATCGACGAGGTGATCGGCATCGTCAAGGCATACACCACCCGGGTGGGCGAAGGGCCCTTCCCCTCCGAGCTGCTCGATGCCACGGGCGACACCCTCCAGCAGCGGGGCGGTGAGTTCGGTGCCACCACCGGCCGCAAGCGGCGGTGCGGCTGGCTCGACGCGGTGGTCGTCCGCGAGGCGGTGCGGCTGAACGGCCTCACCGGTTTGGCCATCACCAAGCTCGACGTGCTGAGCGGCCAGCCGGCCCTCAAGATCGCCAACGCGTATGCCGATGGGGCGGTCCGGCACGAGGCCATGCCCGGCAACATCCGGAGCGTCCAGCGGCTGAAGCCCGTCTACGAAGAGCTGCCGGGGTGGGCCGAGGAACTCCGCCACATCCGTAGCGTCGACGAGCTGCCGGTCAAGGCCCGCGCTTACGTCCGGCGCATCGAGGAGCTCGCCGGAGCGCCGGCGGTGATCATCTCGGTCGGCCCGGGCCGGGAAGAAACCCTGCTCCTTCGGAATCCTTTTGCGAAACAGAAAAACTGAGCTGAAGGCTCAAAGCTCAAAGCTGAAAGAGGTGCCTTTGCTTTCAGCCTTCGGCCTCGGGCCTTCAGCCTATTTCCTCACCGGCTGACCGAGCGAGCCCCCTGGAGCACATCGGCCAGGTCCTCGGCCATGCGGGCGAGCATGTTGGTGGCGGGGGGGGCGGCGGCAACCTGCCGGAGGGGCTGGACCGACATCACCGAGCCGAGCCGCGCCCCCAGGCTGAGATCCGGGAGGTCCATTTCCTGGCTCATGGCCTGCTCCACGTACCAGACCGTCTGACCGGAAGCGGTATCGAGCAGCCGCACCGACACGCTCGCCCGCGCCCCGCCAATCTCGGTGCCCGCCAGCAAGGAGCCCACCTGGCCTGCCAGCACCAGGCCGACCCCCGCCTTCCGGCCAAGGGCCACCGCCTCATCCAGATCACCGTATTCCCCGGTCAGCTGCCTCACCACCGGGAAGATGCGCTTGCCGAGCAGCATATCCTTAAAGAGCGCGGCAACCCGCAATCCCTCCTCCCCATTCACCCCCGGCGGCATCTGAAAAGGCAGAACCCCTACGGTAGCCTGCCGGTAGCTGTCGGTCAGCGGGTGGATCAGGACCACCGGCGCCCCCTTTTCAAGGGGCGGCGGCCCCTGCCGGCCATAAGAGGCACAGCCCGCCAGCAGGCAGCAGGCGAGCAGCAATAAAAGGTGCAACCGGTTCATCGTTTTCCCTCGCATCTTCCTGATATCCGACGGATCAGACGGATCGGCCGGACCAAAAGCCAAGACCTCACCGCTCGGAGGCGGAAAGGGTCCGGGCGGCGGAGCCGCTTCCGCCCAGGAGCAGGCCGTTGATCGCCCGGCTGCGCTGGATCTCGATATCGGCCACCGACAGCACCTTTTGGGAGGCGGCGTCCAGGAGACGGACGCTCACGATGACCGTCCCCGGGGTGAGGGCGTAAGTGCCGCAGACGATGCCGTCGGCCTGGGCGCTGGCGGCAAGGCGTGCGGCATCCCGGGTCAGGACCAGCTCGCCCGTCCCGTTCCGCACGAGCAGCTCATCCGCCTTGCGGATCTCCACCACCCCGAACCCGTGACGGAACAGCCGGTTGGCTAGGGCCTCCGGCAGGGCGCGGCCGAAGCGGCAGCTTTGCTCCAGGTCGTCGAGGTTGACGAAGGTGGCCATGATCAACCGCTGGGGAGTGGCGGCGGTTTCCCGCAGATTGGTCGTGAGCTGGCGGGCCAATTCCTCTCCGATGCCAAAGAAATCAGGGGTGGCCACCGACAGCGTGCCGCCGGTTCGGGGCTGCCCGCAGCCGGCGGCAAGCACCACCAGCAGCAAAGCAAAACCGCTGAGCGCCTTCCACGCTCCGATGGTTTTCCGCTTCCGCGCCCCAAGTTGCCGTTTTCTCATTCCGGTTCGCCGGGGACCGAAGACATTGTGGGGGATTTTCATGACCGAGGCCTCGTCCCGTTGTGGGGGTAGGCCCTGATCTTCACCGGCGTGGATTTCCCGGCCGGCATGGCCTCGTCGGCGAGCAGGCCCTTGAGCAGGGGATCGAGGGGAAGGGCCATGCTGGCGCTCGCCAGCACCTTGTTGTCCCGGTTGCGCAGCAGCCTGGTGTTGATGAGCAGCTGGTCCGCCGCCACCGTGTAGGTCCCCACCAAAGTGGCCTGGACCGCGTGGGTGAAGGCGAGCTCGTCCATGTCGCGGGACAGGGCGTATTCGCCCCCTTGGCTCACCATGATGCTCGGGGTCTGGCGCAGCTCGATGACATCGACCCCCGCGGTCTGCAGCTCGCCCATGAGCTGCTCGCTCAGGCACCGCCCCAAGGCGGAGGTCCGATAGAGATTGTTGAGATTGACAAAGGTGGAGACCGCCACCTGGTAATTGCCCCGGATCTCCTCTTCGGCATTGGCCAGGAGCTGCCCGGCCAGGGCGTGGACCCGGAGGCGGAAGGCCTCGCCCTCGGGACCTGCGGGCTCCCCCGCCGGTGGCTTGGCCGCGGGGGTGGACCGACTGACGGGCGGCGAAAAGATGCGGCCCGTCCGGTAAACGTAATCGGCAGGCACCTGGTGGGGATAGTTGTAAACGTAAGGAGCTCCGGCCGCAGGCGGCTCCGCCCGGCCGGGGCCGCCCGGCCCGACCAGCAGCAAAGCGGAGGCGAGGAGCACGATTGACACCGCTTTCATGGGGTCTCCTCAGTTGAATTGACGATTTCGCAAAAAACCATCATCCTGCCAAGATGGCTAAGCACAAAAGTCGATACAAAGAGCGGCGGCCTCGCGAAAGCGGAGGCATACATCAGATATGTTGAGCATTTCGCAAGCCATCACGACACCTTTTGCGACTGCCATCAGTTGAATTGATATTCCGGATAGCGACCCTGCAGGTCGCGCCACGCCGGACCATAGGCATCCACCATGGGATCGCCACTCCCTTCCTGCTGCCTCTGCTCGTCCGGATAGATGACCGGTACCCTCTCCTCACTGTGCGGGGAGGAGAGGGACATCTTCGCATGGACGAGCGGGGTTTGGAGATCGGCGGCGCAGCCCCCCAGCAGCAGGAGTCCTCCCCAGAGGACGATCCACTTCAAGCTGTCAAACATCCGACACCTTCCTTTTTCGCCCGGGTCTTGGGCAGGTTTTACCCCGGAAGCGGCAGAAATTGCCGCCCCGGCTGCATCCAATGTGGAAAATGCCTCTGAGACCATCCTCTTTTCCTTCCATTGCCGTTCCGTTTCGACTCAGCTCCGCCGTCAGAAATTAGCACATTTCATGCCAACACGAGCCAGCCGGTCCCGCACAAACCGGCCAGCGGCATCTGTTCGATTCGGAAATACCAGCACTTCCAGCACCGCGACCGGCGTCCCTGGCCAAAAAAGATTGCTAAAGAGAATTGGCGTATTATACTTGTAAGGTTTAAGTTTGAAGGGCTCGCAAAGGGCCAACGACGGCTCACACTCCCGTGTTGCACCCTCAGTCCCTCCTGCCGGGTTCGGAGGGTTTTGCGAGGCTCAAGTTTCCAGTCCGAACCCCAATTTGGAGAAGTCATGGCACGGATCACAGTTGAAGATTGTCTGCGGCGTATCGGCGACGAAAACCGGTTCTCCCTTATCCACCTGGCGATTACCCGGGTCAAGCAGCACCGCAAGGGTGCCCCCTGGACGGTCAAGGGCAAGAACAAGGAAGTGGTGATGACCCTGCGGGAGATCGCTGCCGGCAAAGTGACATTCGACAACATCAAGGCCCTCGCCCCCGCCGTGGAAAAAGCCCTCGAGGCGCCGGAAGCGGAGCAGGCCGCCCCTGAAAACGAGATCGCGACCCTGTAAGGCATGGAGAAGGATTACTACGAGATCCTCGGCGTTTCCCGCTCCGCCTCGGCCGAGGAGATCAAGAAGGCGTACCGCAAGCTCGCCCTGAAACACCATCCCGACCGCAACCAGGGCGATAAGGCGGCCGAAGAGAAGTTCAAGGAGGCCGCCGAGGCCTACGAGGTGCTCGGCGACCTCGAAAAACGCAAGATCTACGACCGTTACGGCGTGGAAGGTCTGAAGAGCAGCGGGTACCAAGGCCCGAGCGGCTTCGAGGACATCTTCTCGAATTTCGGCGACATTTTCGAGGACCTGTTCGGGTTCGGGGGCGGGGGGCGCCGCTCCCGGCAGGGGCCGGTCCAGGGCGCGGACCTCCGATACGACCTGGGCATCTCCTTCGAGGAGGCGGCCCACGGCGTCGAAAAGGAAATCGAGATCACCAAGCGGGACACCTGCTGGACCTGCGAAGGCACCGGCCTGCGCCCCGGGTATCAGCCCCAGGTCTGCCCCACCTGTCAGGGACGGGGGCAGGTCATGCGGGCCCAGGGCTTTTTCCGGCTGAGCACCACCTGTCCCCATTGCCAGGGCGAAGGCCGGATCATCACCGAGCCGTGTGCGGATTGCGACGGCGCCGGCCTGATCGCGAAAAAGAAAAGGGTTTCCCTCAAGGTCCCGGCCGGGGTCGATTCCGGGGCCCGCATGCTCCTGCGGGGCGAGGGCGAGGGAGGCCGCCGGGGCGGCCCGGCGGGCGACCTGTACGTGGTCATCCAGGTGGCGCCCCACGAATTCTTCCGGCGGGAAGACGACGACATCTATTGCACCCTGCCCTTGAGCATGACCCAGGCGGCCTTGGGCTGCGCTCTGGAGATTCCGACCATTCATGGCGTCAAAAACCTGACTATCCCGGCGGGCAGCCAGCCGGGCCAGATCTTCACCCTGAAAGACGAAGGGGTGCCCCATCTCAAACGGCACGGGCGGGGCGACATGCTCGTGCAGGCGGAGGTCAGGACCCCCACCCAGCTGACCAAGCGGCAGGAGGAGCTCCTCCGGGAGTTTGCCGAAATCGAGCAGGAGAAGGAAGGAGAGCGGCACGAGGAAGGCTTCTTCAAGAAGCTCTTCCATCATCGATCCGGCTGAGCCCCCCCTCTCTGGAACAGCGAGCGCCAATGGACCGGGACCACGAGCAAGGACGGAAGCTGACCCACTTCGACGCGGCGGGCCATGCCCACATGGTGGACGTCAGCGCCAAGGAAGACACTCGGCGGGAGGCCCTGGCCGCCGGCCGGATCACCATGTCGGCCGAGGCCTTCCGGCTGGTGCGGAGTGGGGGCATGGCCAAGGGGGACGTCCTGGGAGTGGCCCGCCTGGCCGGCATCATGGCCGCCAAGAGGGTGGACCAGCTCATTCCCCTGGCCCACCCCCTGGCCATCCGCAAGGCGGAGATCGATTTCGAGCTGGATGACGACCGCCACGCCATCGACATCGTGGCCCGGGTGGGGATCACCGACAAGACCGGGGTCGAGATGGAGGCCCTCACGGCGGTTGCGATCGCCGCCCTCACCATCTACGACATGTGCAAGGCGGTGGACAAAGGCATGGAGATCAGCGCCATCCGGCTGCTGGAAAAAACGGGAGGCAAAAGCGGCCGGTACCAGCGGGCATGAACATGACTGGAAGAGTTTCTTCTTTTCAACTGCAAGCTTAACTGCAACAATACAAAGGGAGATCATACAGCCATGAATAAAGAGCGTCTGGAATATTTCAGGGCCAAGCTGGAGGAGATGTCGAAAGCTCTCCTTTCAGAGGCCGAGAAGACGATCATGGAAATGACCGATCACTCGGATAACTACCCCGACCCCACTGATCGGGCCTCCGCCGAATCCGACCGCAACTTCGAGCTCCGGATCCGTGACCGGGAGCGCAAGCTCCTCTCCAAGATCCGGGAGGCCATCGAGCGGATCGACAGCGGCACTTACGGAATCTGCGAATCCTGCGGCGAGAGCATCTCCGATAAGCGGCTCGATGCACGGCCTGTCACCACCCTGTGCATCGACTGCAAGACCCAGCAGGAAAACTACGAAAAAGCCCAAGGCCGAGCCTGATGCCCGAGCTGCGCAAAGACCCCATTCTGGGACGCTGGATCATCATTTCCACGGAAAGAGGCAAGCGGCCGACCGACTTCATCGTGGAGCAGAGCACCAGCAAGGGGGGGTTCTGCCCGCTCTGTCCCGGCAACGAGAACACCACCCCTCCCGAGGTTCTGAGCTACGGCCGCTCCAATCCGACCCCCAATACCCCCGGCTGGACCTTGCGGGTGGTGCCCAACAAGTACCCGGCCCTCATCATCGAGGGCGACCTCGACAAGGAGGGGGACGGCATCTACGACAAGATGAACGGCATCGGCGCCCACGAGGTGCTGGTGGAGACCCCCAGCCACAACGAGGCGTTCACGTACCTGCCCCCCGACCGCATGATCCAGGTCTTCTGGGCCTTTCGCGACCGGCTGGTCGATCTGGGCCGGGACCCCCGCTTCCGCTACGTGATGATCTTCAAGAACTACGGGCGGCCGGCGGGCGCCTCCCTGGAACATTCCCACGCCCAACTGGTGGCGCTCCCCATCCTGCCGCGAATGATCGTCTCCGAGCTCGACGGCGGCCTTTCCTATTACCGCTATAAGGAGCGGTGCATCTTCTGCGACATCATCCGCCAGGAAATCAAGCAGGGGGTGCGGGTGGTCTGCGAGAACGACTACTTCATCACCATCACGCCGTTTGCCCCCCGTTCGCCTTTCGAGATGTGGATCCTGCCCAAGCGGCATGCCTCCTCCTTCATCTCCCTGGACGAAGGCGGGTTCAGAGCCCTTACCGAGATCTTTTCCGAGAGCATGCGCCGGCTGGACAAGTGCATCCCCAACGTCCCTTACAATTTCGTGCTGCATGGCGCCCCCTTGCGTTCGCAGCCGCTGGAGCACTTCCACTGGCATTTCGAGATCATGCCCAAGCTCACCATGATGGCCGGCTTCGAATGGGGCTCGGGCTTCTACATCAACCCGGTGCCGCCGGAAGACGCGGCCAGGTTCCTGCGGGAGGTTCGGCTCTAGGCCGAGCAGATCGG
>JAJYKH010000033.1 GCA_021788685.1 Deltaproteobacteria bacterium
ATGCGCGAAAGGGGCCTGTGAGGCTGTATCGGGTACGCGAACAGGTCGCTGACAAAGCAGATTCGGTGCCTGTGATCGCTTACCCCGTCCTCAGGCGCTGGTGGACCTTGGGAAAAAGGGCCCGATCGGTGTGGGGCAGGAAGAGCGAGGCCACGTACTGGTCCTTGAAGCCAGCCACCTCGGAAAGCTCGAAGCTCGTCATCCGGTGCACCACATCCATCACATCCCGCCGGATGTGGTTGCTCAGCTCGCTCATCCGGGCGCCCATGAGGGAGCCGTTCCCCACGTAGACGACCTTGTCCGGGTCCACCTCCGGCAGGAGCCCCACGGTCATGGCGCAGTCCAGGTTGATGTAGCTGCCGAATGCCCCGGCCAGGATCACCTGCTCGAGATCGCCCACCGCGAGCCCCACCTCCTCCACGAGGGTCTTTACCCCCGCGAAAATGGCCGCCTTGGCCCGCATGAAATTCCCGATATCCACCTCGTTGATGACGATGTCCCGCCCCTCTCCGGCCTCCTCCGCCCGGACCAGCACGTACTCGCGGCCGTTGCGCCCCTCCCGCACCCGGGGGGTGGGCAGATCGGGCCGGAACCGGCCACGCTGGTCGATGACCCGGTGCTCGAAAAGGGCGGCCACGATCGCCAGCAGCCCCGAGCCGCAGATCCCCAAAGCGGGCCGGTTGCCGACGGTGATGTTCATCGGCTCCAGGGAGGCCGGGTCCAGACTGAAGTCTTCGATGGCCCCATCGGCGGCCCGCATTCCGTGGGTGATGCCGCCCCCCTCGAAGGCGGGGCCCGCCGAGCAGGCGGCGCAGACCAGCCACTCCCGGTTGCCGATCACGATCTCCGCGTTGGTGCCGATGTCGATGTACAGAGTCAGGGCCTCGGACCGGTACATCCCCGCCCCCATGACCCCGGCTACGATGTCGCCGCCGACGTAGCTGGAAATGGCCGGATAGATCATGGCCACCACGTGGGGGGAGAGATTGAGCTGCAGATCGGTGGCGCGGATGGGGGGAAAGAATGTGGAAACCGGGACATAAGGGGCACGGCGGATGTTGTGCGGCTCAAGCCCGAGAAGGAGGTGGGTCATGACCGAGTTGCCGGCGAGAGTGACGGAGGTGATCTCGTCCTTGTCGGCCCCCGCCATCCCAAGCAGGCGGCCGATAAGCCCGTTGACGGTCTTGGCCACGGCCGCCTGCAACTCGGCCTGCCCCGCCGCCGTTTCGGCGTAGAGCATCCGGCTGATCACGTCCTCCCCGAAGCCGAGCTGCCCATTGTAGTCGCCCGCTTCCGCCAGCACCCGCCCGGAGTGGAGATCGACCAGTTGACCCTGCACCGTCGTGGTGCCGATGTCGAAAGCAAGTCCGAAGCTGCGGTCCACCCAGTTGCCCGGCTGGACGTTCACCACGGAGCTCCCGTTCTTCCGAACCACTGGCCGGGACAAGGTGACGGTCACCCGGAAATCGTCCTGGCGCATCACCTGCCGCAGCTTGCGGAGGACCGGCAGGCTGAGCACCAGCCCGTGCTCCTCGTACTGGTTGTTCAGCCCGAGGATGAGCCGTCCGGCATCCGCCATGTTGTCGAGCGGACTCGGCCGGGGGAGCTCCACGAACAGCTTCTCCACCGGCGGGGCGAACAGCCCTTCCTCCCGGAGAGACTCGATCTCGAAGCGGTGGAGACGGGCGAAGTGGCGCGCCGGCACCGGGACCAGCCCTCCAGGCAGAAGCCGCGAGGCCTGAGGGACCCGGATGGTCGCCTCCCCGGTCACCCGGGCCGTGCAAGCTTGCCTGAATCCCTCATCGAGATCGGCCTGGGAAAGGTGCTTTCCCTCCCCGCCCGCAACCGCCCCGCCCGCAACCTGCACCCGGCACTTGCCGCAGAGCCCGGCGCCGCCGCAGGAGGCATTGACGTGCACACCCGCCTGGCGGGCCGCCTGAAGCAGGGTCTCTCCGCTTTTGATCTCGATAGTCCGGTCGGCAGGCAGAAACCGAACCCGACAACGCTCTTCGGTGGGGGGCTTCATCCCTTCTCCCTCCAGTTTGATATTGGGCTTTGGGGCGTATCGACTTCGGCCCTTCACCCGCCTGATGCCGGGTCTCCTTTGCGATGGCTATGGACCGACACAGACCTTCACGACACGGCCGCGTGACCTCGATTCGAGGAAAGGGCATTGCGGCGCAAGAATCTTGATCGCCCGAATGCATCCGTGCTCGTACTCTACCTTCCTTTTCCCCTCTTGCCAACGGCACGCCCATGGCTTTTCTCCAGCGATTATGGCAGAATGGCCCTGATCGGCTGATGGGTTCCCTCAGACAAATTTTCCTGCAGGTGACATGATGAAACTCGACGGCGAACGGTTGGCGGCCCTCTTCACCACCCTTTGCGAAATCGACAGCCCCTCCCGGCGGGAAAGCCGGGTGGCCGCTTTCCTCCGCGACCTTTTCGCCCGGGAATTCCAGGAGGCTATGGTGAGCGAGGACCAATCCGGCGCGGCAACCGGCTCGGACAGCGGCAACCTCCTCGTGCGCTTCGAAGGGGCTCTCCCCCTGGCGCCGGTCTTTTTCTGCTGCCACATGGACACGGTCCAGCCCGGGGAGGGGGTCCGCGTCCGCCGGGGGGGCGCCCTGTTCACCAGTGGTGGCGAAACGGTCCTCGGCGGCGACGACAAGTCGGGGATCGCGGCCCTCATCGAGGTCATGCGCACCCTGCGCGACGCCAGCCAACCCCACGGGCCAGTGGAATTCGTCTTCACCACCTGCGAGGAGATCGGTCTTCTCGGGGCCAAACATTTCGACCCCTCCCGACTGAGGGCATCCATGGGCTACGCCCTCGACAGCACAGGGACCAATCAGGTGATTATCGGCGCCCCTGCCGCCAACAAAATCGAGGCCACCATCAAGGGCTTGGCCGCCCATGCCGGGCTCAATCCCGAAAAGGGCATCGACGCCATTCGGCTGGCGGCCGCCGCCGTGGCGGCCATGCCCCTGGGGCGGCTGGACGAAGAAAGCACTGCCAATGTCGGTCTGATCTCCGGCGGCACCGCAACCAACATCGTCCCCGAAGCCGTTTCCATCAAGGGCGAGGTCCGCAGCCATGACGAGGCCAAGCTCGAGCAGTATACCCGACGGATGGAGGGGCTTTTCACCGATGTTGTGGCTGGCTGGCGGGACCCGGCTGGCCTCATCACGGCCCGGCCCTCCCTCGCCTTCGAGGTTTACCGGGATTACCCGGCCCTCCGGCTCACCCGCGAAGACGAGGTGGTTCGTCGCGTCGAGGCCGCCAGCGGTCGCCTGGGGCGGCAGCTCAGTCACATCGTCTCGGGCGGCGGGAGCGACGCCAACATTTTCAATGGCTATGGGCTGAAAACCGCCATTCTCGGCACCGGCATGCAAAAGGTGCACACCACCTCCGAGCAAATCAGCCTCGATGACATGCTGCAAACGGCGGCGCTCGTGTATATGCTGATAAGTTAGTGTCCGGCCGGAAACGGTCTTTTCGCCCGATTGCTGCGTTGCTCAGCCGCCTGGAAATGCTCGCACAAGGAAGCACGCTCCCGCTCCGCTTTCCAGGCTCCCTCGCGCCTTGCACCCGAATGAAAGAATCCAGGATCTCGCAAAAACCTTCGAGCCTCGGCGGGCGGGAACGAGAAAACAGCCAGCTGCACAACTTGTGCCCGTCGGCGGAGCGGTTTTTTGCGAGGCCGACCATATCCTCGTTTCTGAGCGAATACAAGTTATCAAATTTGCGATCATTATTTCCTTTGTTTCACGTGAAACGTCTCTCGGACCTTCTGTAGACCCGGCAGGTGGTTTCAAATTTTTCTGCCCTGCCCTTTCACCCGGACCGCATCCCTTCTCCCTGCCAGCGAAGGCTTTCCGTCTTCCCCCTGCCTTTCCTGGCTTCGGCAACCGGGCCGGATGACTTATTTTCCTGTTGCAAAGCAACCCCAAACATGGTTTTGCTATGAGCACTTTTCGGCGATCCCGCGATTCGGATTCTCATCTCGCAACCCAAGGAGATCCAAATGCCTGGTAAGATCATCGCCCTCGCCAACCAGAAAGGCGGAGTCGGCAAGACCACCACCTCCATCAATCTGGCGGCCTCGGTGGCCAAGCTTGGCCGGAAGGTGCTGCTGGTCGATTCGGACCCGCAGGGCAACGCCAGCAGCGGCCTGGGCATCAACCCCAGGGAGGTGGGGCGCCACCTGTATCATTGCTATGTGGACGGTGCCAATACCGCCCAGGCCATCCTGCCGGTCAATGGCTTCGAGACCCTTTTCATCCTCCCCACCCACATCGATCTCATCGGGGTGGAGGTCGAGCTGATGGGCGCCAAAAAAAGGGAGCAGTACCTGTCCGCGGTGCTCGCGCCCTTGGCCGAGGAATACGACTTCATTTTCGTCGATTGCCCGCCTTCTCTGGGACTCCTCACCATCAACGCCCTCACCGCCGCCGACGCGGTGGTCATTCCCATGCAGTGCGAATACTTCGCCCTGGAGGGGCTGAGCCAGTTAGTGCGGACCATCCGCCTGGTGAAGAATTCTTACAACCACCGGCTGGCCATCGAAGGCCTCGTGCTCACCATGTTCGACCGCCGGAACAAGCTGACCTTCCAAGTTGCCAAGGAGGTCAAGACCCACTTCAAGGAGCGGGTCTACGATACGGTAATTCCCCGCAACGTGCGGCTGAGCGAATGTCCCAGCCACGGACAGCCCGCTTTGGTCTACGACCCGGGCTCGGCCGGGGCCACGAGCTACCTGCAGCTGGGCAAGGAATTTCTGAAGAAGCAGTAAACCAACGAAGGAGAGTCATGACCAAACGGAGCGCGCTGGGAAAAGGGCTGAACGCCCTGCTGCCGGGAGACGACGAACAAGAGGAGGCCCGGGGCCGCGACTACTTCCTGTGCCCAGTGGGGGCGATTAAGCCCAACACCTACCAGCCCCGGGAGGAGATGGACGACACGGCCTTGGCGGAGCTCGCCGCCTCCATTCGGGAAAAAGGCATTCTCCAGCCCCTGGTGGTGACCGAGACCCGGCCCGGCGCCTACGAGCTCATTGCGGGCGAGCGGCGGCTACGCGCCTCCAAGCTGGCCGGTCTCACCGAGGTTCCGGTCATCCTGAAGGAAGCCTCGCCCCAGGACCGACTGGAGCTGGCCCTCATTGAGAACATCCAGCGCCAGAACCTCAATCCGTTGGAAGAGGCCCGCGCTTACGAGCGGCTGACGGGGGAGTTCGGCCTCACCCAGGAGGAAGTGGCAGCCCAGGTCGGGAAGGAGCGCTCCACAGTGGCCAACCTCCTCCGGATCCTCAACCTGCCCGAGTACGCCAAGGAGGACTTGGCCAGGGGCACCATCACCCTCGGCCATGCCCGCGTCCTGCTGGGGATCGAGAACCAGGAGGCCGCCCGGGGCTTGCGGGACGAAATCGTGGCCAAAGGACTCACGGTCCGGCAGGCGGAGCAGCTAGCCAAAGCGATCAAGAAACCCGGTCGATCTGGCCCCAGGAAAAAGGCTGCCCCCGCACTCCCCGATAGCTACTGCCGCACGGTGAGCACCGAGCTGGCGGGCTATCTCGGGACCAAGAGCCGCATCGTGCAAAACGGCTCGCGGGGCAAGCTGGAAATCGAGTACAATTCCCCGGAAGAGCTGAAACGGCTGTTGGGGATCATCGTGATTCGCTGAGCCCGTTCGAAATCATTCCATTATTATGCCGCCCTGGTCACCCGCCGGGGCGGAGCCTTTTCCCGCATTATGGCTGACCAGTATCAAAGCAAGGCCAAAGTCCTCAAATCAGAGCGCTTGGCCACGGACGTCTGCCGCCTGACCCTGCTCTGTCCCGACATCGCCAAGAAGGCGCGGCCTGGCCAGTTCGTCATGCTGCGGATCGCCCCCGCCGCCCTTGACCCGCTCATCCGCCGGCCTTTTTCCATTTATCAGACTACCGCCGGCGGCCAATTGCAGATCCTTTACAAGGTCGTGGGCAAGGGCACCGGGATTATGGCCGGGCTCCATCCCGGCGACATGGTCGACCTGGTGGGCCCCCTGGGAACGGGATTCCCCATCGACGTGCGCCCCCGGCACTGTCTCATCGGCGGCGGCATGGGGGCGGCCCCCCTCTTTTTCCTCGCCACCTGGCTGCTCCGCCACCCGGATGCCGAGCCGGTCGTGCTGCTGGGCGCCCGCAACCGGGAAGAGCTGCGGGCCATCGCCCCCGAATTCGAAAACCTGGGGATCCCGGTCGGCTTGGCAACCGACGACGGGTCCGAAGGCCACCACGGTTACGTGGTCGATCTCCTCGCTGACAGCCTGACCGGCGAAGAGCGGCCGTGGCATGTCTTCAGCTGCGGCCCCTACCCCATGCTGCGGGCGGTGGCCAAGCTCTGCCACCTGCGCTCCCGCCGCTGCCATGTGTCGCTCGAGACGATGATGGCCTGCGGCATCGGTGCCTGCCTGGGCTGCGCCCTGCCCCGTGCCGGCCTGAACGGCTATCTCCACGTCTGCAGGGACGGGCCGGTGCTTGAGGCCGGGCAAGTGGCTTGGTTCTGAGCCGCCTTGAAGGCGTTCACCCCTTCCGGATGAGAAATGATGAATTCCCCGGATCTCAAAGTCAATATCGGCGGCCTCATCCTCAAGAACCCGGTGCTGACCGCCTCCGGCACCTTCGGCTACGGCGAGGAATTCGCCCCTTTCGTCAACCTCCACCGGCTGGGCGCAGTGGTGGTCAAGGGCATTTCCCTGGCCCCCCGGGCGGGGAACCCGCCACCGCGCATCGTGGAGACCGCCTGCGGCATGCTCAATGCCATCGGGTTGGAAAACGTGGGGGTGGACCGGTTTCTGGCCGAAAAGCTTCCCTACCTGCGAGGGCTTGGGGCCACAGTCATCGTGAACATTCTTGGGGAAACCCTGGACGAATACCGGGAGCTGGCACGCCGGCTGGGCGAGGAAGGGGACATTGCCGCCATAGAGCTGAACATCTCCTGCCCCAACGTGAAGAAAGGGGGGGTGGCCTTCGGCAGCGACCCGAAAATGGCCCGGGCGGTCACCGAGGCGGTCTGCCGGCACGCCCGCCAGCCGGTGATCATGAAGCTCTCGCCCAATGTCACCGACATCCGGGTGATCGCCCGCGCCGCCGAGGAAGGAGGGGCGGCCGCGGTCTCCCTCATCAATACCCTGCTGGGCATGGCCATTGATGCCGAGACCCGGCGGCCGAAGCTCGCCAACCTGGTGGGTGGCCTCTCCGGGCCGGCAATCAAGCCGGTCGCTCTGCGCATGGTCTGGCAAGTGGCGAGCGCGGTGAAAATTCCGGTGATCGGCATCGGAGGCATTGTCACCGCCGTCGACGCCATCGAGTTCCTGCTGGCCGGGGCCACCGCCATTGAGGTGGGCACCGCCAACTTCGTCAACCCCAAGGCCACCGAGGAGATCCTCGCCGGTATCCGCAGCTACCTGGAACGGCACAAGATGCAGTCGGCCCGCGAGCTCATCGGAGCCCTGGCGCCTGATGCCTGACCTTGCCAGCAAGAAGGAGGCCCTGCTCCGCATCTATTCCTGGCACGAGGCGTGGGGCTGCCGGTTTTCCATGGCCTGCCGGCGTGGCTGCAGCTCGTGCTGCACCCGGAGCGTGACGGTCACCGGCCTCGAAGCGGCCGTGCTCCGGGAGCACCTGGCCGAGACCGGAAGGACCGGCCTCCTGGCCGCCCTCCCCTCTCTGGCGGCCGATAACCACCGGCCGCGGACCACCACCAATGAGCTCGCCGCCGCCTGCCTGCAGGAAATCGAATCCGACGGGGAGCCAGAGAGCTGGAACTTCGACTCCTGCCCTTTCCTGGCGGATCAAGTCTGCACGATCTACCCGGCACGGCCTTTCGGCTGCCGGGCCTTTGCATCGCTCGTCCCCTGCGCCGATGCCGGCACCGCCGAGGTCCCCCCCCTGCTCCTCACGATCAACACGGTCCTGCTCCAGCTCATTGAGCACCTGGACCAAGGGGGGATCTGGGGCAACCTGCTCGATGTGCTCGCCGTCGATCTCGAAACGAAAACCAACGGGCAGGGCCCGCTCACCTGCCGTCCTTGCCCCGGCTTCCTCATCCCCCCGGAGGAGCAAGAAGAGATCGATGCTCTCCTGAGGGCCCTCTTCCGGGAGCTGGTCGGGCGCACCACCCTGGGCGAACTGCTGGGAATGGGCCAGAATCGACCATAGGGCCGTTTTGCGCTACGGGCGATCAATCCCTCCAGCCGATCCCGGAAAGCCGCCCTCCGGGGCGCTGCGTGATTCGACTTTTTTCAAGGAAGCCAAGGATAACAAGACATGTGCACCGCCCGGCGCAGAATCGAGCCCCGAATCGACTGGCGGGAGATCGATACCGTTCTCCTCGACATGGATGGCACCCTGCTCGACAAGCATTTTGATGACTATTTCTGGCTGCGTTTTGTGCCGGAGAATTACTCGCTCAAGTACGGCGGGAGCATCGAGGAAGCCCAGGACAAGCTGCACGCCATGTTCCGGGCCATGGAGGGGACACTCGACTGGACCGACCTCGACTACTGGTCGCGGGAGCTGGGGCTGGACATCCCGGCCCTCAAGGTCCAGGTGGACCATCTCATCCAGGTCCATCCGTTTGTTGTCGAGTTCCTTGATTTCTGCCAGAAGGCTGGCAAGCAGGTGCACCTGGTCACCAACGCCCATAGCAAGACCCTGGCGATCAAAATGAAAAAGACCGCCCTGGGCGGCCTCTTCGGCCGGATCGTCTGCGCGGAGGAAGTGGGGATGGCCAAGGAGGAGCCCCGGTTCTGGGCAAAGCTCATGGAGATCATCCCCTATGACCGGAAGCGCACCCTGCTCGCCGACGACACCGAGGCGGTGCTCGACTCCGCCAACCGCCATGGCATCCGCCACCTCATCTACGTGGCCCGCCCCAGCAGCCGGACGGAAATCCGGTACTCTGCGGCCTATCCTTCCATCATTTATTTCAAGGAGTTGATGGGATTTCCATCAGCGTGAGGAAGCAGGCGAAGCACAGATCCCCAGAATGACGAAACCCCGGCCAAAGCCGGGGTTATGGTCGTGTTGCTGAAGCGGAATCGAAGCTCAAGGGCCTGCTGATTCAGAAGTGCAGCAACCCCTTACAAGCTTATCTATTTCGCCGCCGCAGTTTGCTTCACCTCCGGAACCTGATACGTGAGCACGGTGCTCTCGGAAGAAGATAGGAGATCGAGCTCGCCCTTCCTGAGCACCACCCCCACGAACAGCTGGGCGCCAGGGGTTGGCTTGCCGTCGGGACCCTGCAAACTCATATCGGGGCCGAGCTGCAGATCGGCAATGTAGCCGTCGATCTTGTTGGTATGCCACAGCTCGGTCATGCCGATCCCGTTCCAAGTGAGGGCGTGCACCTCACTCGAGGGGAAGTAGCGTATTTTTGACAACAGCCGTGAGGCGGTCGAGAGATTCTTGATCACGATCAGGTCGGGCTTGCCGTCCCCGTTAATGTCGCGAACGGCGATTCGACCCGGCACGTAATAACGCTTGTCCCCCACTTCGAGCGATTCATCGAGGGCTCCTGGCTTGGCCGTATCGGTGCCGCCGAGGTAGCGGATGGTGCCGCCGTAGTTGTCATCACTGGTCCACAGCCGCTTGCCGCCCTGGGACATCACCACCAGATGATCTTCCTGATCGATCATCACCAGCTCGTCCTTTCCGTCCCCATTCACATCCGCATAAGTGAAATCGAAGAGGTTGACTGTATTGGGCAGATCAAGCGCGGTTCCCTTGGTCAGGCCACCGTGGCCGTCCGTCGTCAGCTGATAAATCCCCGGGGCCATAAAATCGTTCATCCCGGCAGCTTGGCCGGCCAGCACCTCGCCCCGGCCGGGCAGTTTCACGGCCCTGATGTACCAGGGCTGGTCCTTGAAAATCTGCGCGAACTGCTTGCCATCCCATTCAAGAGCTAAGGAGCGAGGCCCATGCGTGTCGGCGGCACTGACATAGATCTCGGCCCGGCCATTCTTGTTCACATCGGCTACGCTAATATAGTGGATCACATACCGGGCGGGGGTCGATGCCTCGCCAACCTGCACCAAGCGGTTCTGGTCACGGCGGTAAATGTGGACCTTGTTGGCTTCCGCCATCACCACCTCGAGCTGCCCATCCCCATCCACGTCGCCAACCGCCATGGCCCTGAGGCCGAAGGAGAGGTTCTGGCTCTTGGTGAATCCCGACGAAGCGATGCTTTCGGGCCGAATGAAGGGAGAGCCTTGATAGTACGGCATGCCCTGGCCCGGCACGGTGCCGAGAAGCAGTTTGTCGGGGTGGGCGGTGGTGTAGGGTGACTGCTCGGCCGCGGGCATGGCGGGCGCCACGTTCCCGGCCGGGGCGGGCGCTGCGGGGTTAGCCACTTTCTGCCCGAGCACCTTGGCGCCAATATCGCGGGCCAGCTCATCCACCGCCGGTATGACGTCGTTTTCCTTAGCAGCGGTAGCGAAAAACCTTTGCGGCTGCCCACCCTTCGCAGCGAACACCGTGGCATCGAGGCTGGCCCCGCCGCCCATGGCGGTCAGCGATCCGGAGATCAGGTAGTCGGCCCCCAACCGGCGGGCAAGAGCGAAGTAATCATCCTGCCGGCCTTTAGGGGCAGCTTCGCTCAGGGCCTTGTCCACATCGGCCGGTTCCACCAGGAGCACCCCGTCGCCCGCTGTCAACCGGCTACCGAGCATGACGCGGATGCCCTTCACGAGATAATCCATTTGGCCAGAAGCATTGACCGTGAAAGGCAGCACCGCCACCCTGGCCGGCTTGGCTTCACCGGCCGCATGGGCACCGGCGGGAAGGAGCAGGGCGAGTACCAAGAGAAGTCCTGAAGAAAGGCGCGAGAGAAAGCCGATGCGATTGCTCATGATGATCCTAAGGCGATAACTTTCTGGCTTGGCGTTGAAAAGGGAAGGCCGTTTGGTCGTACAGTAGTACTTCAGCTCCCCGCTGTCGGGCAAGGGTTTTTTTCGTTTTCGCGCCGCCTTGACATTGCGGAAGCGGGTTTGCTAGCTTGAAAGTAGAGACCTAACAACCAAAAGGAGGATACCACATGAGAAAGATGGCTCTGACCGCATCGGCCTGTGTGCTCGCCAGTCTGCTCCTGGTCGGGGGAAAATCCTCCCTCGCCCAACCCGCCAACGCCCCGGCAGCGGCGATTCCCGGCCCGGTAGCCACCCCGAACGTTCAGGGGCAGACCGCGGCAGCCCTGAGAGACACCAAGAGCCTGATCGGCATGCCTGTGCGCAACCTGCAAGGAACGGAGCTGGGCCATATCAAGTCCCTGATGGTGGACCTCAACACGGGGCAGGTCGGGTATGCGGTGCTTGCCTCGGGAGGGGCGGCGGGCCTGGGCCGGGAGGATTACCTGGTCCCATGGAACGCCCTGGTGGTCCAGCCGAATGCCGATAATCTCGTTCTCAACGTCAGCCCGGAGCGGTTGCAGAAGGCCCCCAAGGGAAAAGAGGTCACCTCCTATGAGCAAGGCCGCCAGATCCACCTTTATTACGGCTGCCCCGTCTACTGGAAGCAGCCGCTTCGGCAGACCCAGCCGGTGCCCACCCCCGAAGAGGCCGGAAAGCTCGAGCAGCCGCAGCAAAGCCTGCGGCCGCCCAACTTGGTGCCGGGGATCCCCAACCAGCAATGACACGAAAGGAGGTGGGGCCATGAAGAAGATGTCGATCACTGCGTTGGCAATCCTGCTCGGCCTGGCTGGCGCGGGAGAAGCTGTCGCCCAGTCTGGAGACCCCGGTCCTCCCACAGCCATCCTGTCCACGGAAGGGATCGTCGGCAAGCCGGTTCGCAATGCCCACGGCCAGGAGCTGGGCCGGATTAGCTCCCTGGCCATGGACCTCAACACGAATCAGGTCGCCTATGCCGTGCTTTCCCCGGAGGGCATCCAGGGCGTGAAGGGGAACCGCCTGGTGCCCTGGAAGGCCATCCGGGTCGACCCCCGGCGGGACACCTTCACCCTCAACATGAGTCCCGAGCGGCTGCGAAAGGCCCCCAGCGAGCAAAGCATCGCCGAGCGCGAGCAGGAGGTAAGGCTCTACCGCTACTATGGAGTGACTCCATACTGGGGCGGGCCGTTTCGGCAGACCCAGCCGGTGCCCACCCCCGAAGAGGCCGGAAAGCTGGAACGCCCCCAGCCCAGCATGCGGCCGCCCAACGTGAACGAACCCAGAAATTGGGAATGAAGTGACTCTCCGGCTGCCATTTGGGGCAGGAGACGCACCGGGGGCGAATGAGGAAAAATAAAACCCCCGGCAGGGAAAATCCCGCCGGGGGTTTGGCTTGCTGTGGTGCTAGACAGCGCGGTCTCGCTTAGAAGGAGAGCGAGAGACCGTGCCGCAGGAAGTACATATTGTCCGGGTCGTTGTTGGCGGCGGTCTTCCAGGCGTCGCCCGCGAACAGGTAGCCCGCCTCGACCATGTAGGCCAGGTTCTCGGTGAGCTTCCAGGTAGCCACCAGGTCGATCTCGGTGCCCAGGCTGTCCTCCATCCGCGCAGTCCCACCAATGTTGGTGTTCACATCTTCGGTGGTCTGCAGGTAGCTCAGGGAGCCGAAGAGGGTGAGCGGCTTGATGAACTCCGTCTCGGTCTTGGCGTTCACCTGGTACACGGTCAGGTTGCTGAGCCCGGTGAAGCGATCATTGCCGTTAACATCTCCATTGCCGAGGCCAAAAGCGCCCGGGACACCGGCCCGATAGCCGGGGATGTACACCTGGTAGGGGACGTCGGAGAGGAAGTCCACGAACGTATCATTATTGGTATCATTGGGATTGTCGTCACCAGAGCCCACGGCGTACAGCAGGCCGACGGAGCTGTTGCCCATGGCGTAATCGCCCGTCAACTGGTAGGCATAGCCTTGGGCGTCCAGCTTATGCGCCGCGAGCGCGGTGTTCGCCAGACCGGTGCCGTCATCCTTCAGCGTGCCGAACTGCTTCTCAAAATCGGCGGTCACGTTCAGGGCGCCGAACTTGAACTTGCCGTCAAACCCGAGGTTGGACATTCTCATCCCCGGAAATGGGTTGGTAATAGGATTGTTGTCCTCGGTACCGCCCTTCAGATAGGTGTAGTTGAGGCCGCCGGTAAAGGAGTCGCCGAACACCCGGGAGAGGTTCACCACGTAAGCGTCCACATCGTTCGTATTGCCAGATCCTGTCGCGACGCCATCGGCGTAGGCCTGGCGTTCCTGTAGCTTGATCCCGATCAGGTTGAACTGGGTGCCGGCCAGGTCGCCATAAAGATTGATGGCGTCGTCCCCGTACTTGGTGTGGTCGAAGAACAGCTTTTCGCCCAGGGCGAGGGGCTGGTGGCCGACCTTGACCCCCCAGAAGGAGGGCTTGTAGTCGATCCACGCCTGGACCAGCCTCATGGAAGAGTCGTCATTCTTGTACCCACCAGCTTGGAGCTCCGCATTGGTCTCGCCGCCCCAAATGTATTTGTCTTTGTTGCTGGTACCGGTCTCAAGCCGCATGTAGCCGGTGACCTCGTCCGAAACCTTGCCCTTGACCCCGATGGCCGCCTTCTGATCGTAGTAGGTGTTGGAGGCGGAATCCTTCGCGGTATTCGCCTTGTCGATGACGCCGCGGGTCCGCAGGTAGCCGTCCAGCTCGATGGCCCCGGCGGACGCAACGGCGGCGCTGCCCACCAGGAGGGCGGTGCTGACTGCTGCTGAAATAAGAACCTTTTTCATCTCTTTCTCCTTTTCGTCTTAGCTTGCTGTGCGCTACGGTGCCCCCCCTTATTCGGTGCACCGGGCGCGTCCCCACTCGGCTTCCCTAGGCGCGGCGGCGATGTGCCACCCCAAGCGGCCGAGTTCCCTACCTATTATCAGGAGACGGAAATAAGTCAAGCAAAAACAGAAATTAAACAGAAAAGCAGTCAAATCTTCATGAGAAGCCTTTTCCAAATGTCGTTGATGATCCCAAAAGCAAATGTTTGCAATCTCGAAAAAAGCCGCCTCAGCGCTAAGCTTTGCAAAGATGCCCGCAAGCGCTAAGGGCGATTTCTTTTAGGGAGCTTGGGAGAAGAGCGCTGGGGTGGAAAGGAAAGAAAGTGATTGAGAGGACAGCCGAACCGGGAGGGGAACCCAGGTCCCGTTTCCCTGAACCCTCCTCAGCCCCGCTCCAGGTCCCGGTGGCAGGTGCCGACCGGCTCTCCGGCGAAGGCGCCGGTCAGCCTGGCGAGCCTTTCGGTCA
>JAJYKH010000392.1 GCA_021788685.1 Deltaproteobacteria bacterium
GGGGAATAGCGGTCATGGAAAGCTCCTGAGAAAGGGGACGTCTCCTGCTCCGTTGCGGCCGAGTGCCGCTAAGGGTCTGAGGAGCGCTTCGCTTGAGGTTAGAGACGAGAAGCGCACGGGTTTTTTCGCCTTTGCCTCCAGCCTCCAACCTCCAGCACTTCGCCCATGCTCCTTGCTGCCCCTCTCTCGAAATTCTCTGCGGGTAAGCGGTGGCATCTCCTCCCGGTTGCCGGTATTATGCCCGATTATGAGTCTCGCCGCTATTCTCCTGATTGCTCTGGCTCTGGCCGTTGATGCCTTTGCCGTGGCGCTTGCCGCCGGAGTGGGGCTGCCCAGAGTCGGCGTCCGGCGCACCTTCCGCCTGGCTTGGCATTTCGGGTTCTTCCAGGCGGCCATGAACGTGATCGGTTGGGCCGCCGGGCTCACCATCCGGCCGTTCATGGCGGCGTTCGACCACTGGCTCGCCTTCTTCCTGCTCGCAGCTGTGGGCGGGAGGATGATTTGGGAGGCACTGCGGGAGGGGGAGGCCGAGCGGCACCCTGATCCCACTCGGGGCCGCACCCTGGTTATCCTGTCGATCGCCACCAGCATCGATTCCCTGGCGGTGGGCATCAGCTTCTCCCTGCTCGCCGCCTCCATCTGGCGGCCGGCCCTGATCATCGGCCTGGTCGCGGCCCTGCTCACCGGTATCGGTCTCCACCTGGGGCGGGCGGTCCGGACCGCCACCCCCCTGGGCCGCCGGGCGGAGGTCCTGGGCGGCCTGGTCCTGGTGGGCATTGGCCTCCAAATCCTGCACGAGCATGGTGTTTTTTGAATGTGGGCCTGACCGAGCCTTGGCCGGATGGGCCGACATGGTCGCGCATTTCCGGTTGCACCCTGAATTTGCCTATGAGGATGGTGAATTGGGTTTCCTGCCGGCCCCCTTTTGCGTTGACAGCTTATCCGGGCCGCTGGTATCCTTTTCAGGTTGTTACCACAGCTTCGATCCCGTCCTCCCATCCAGCCATTCCCGCGGCCGCCGGCCGCCTGCGGAGATATCCCGATGAGCATACGCGAAGACGCCCTCAACCGGAACCTGACCCCGCTCCTCGCGGCCTGCGCGGCCAATGAGGGGATCGACCCGCAGCTTCTCATGGAGGGAGTGGCCCGGGGCACCGTCGCCATCCCCAAGAACGTCCACCACCAGTTCGAGCGGATCATGGCCGTGGGCCAGGGGGTCGCCACCAAGGTCAATGCCAACATCGGCTCCTCCAAGGACCATCCCGAGGTGGAAAACGAGCTCCAGAAGCTGTGCGTGGCCCTGAAGGCGGGGGCGGACACCGTGATGGACCTCTCCATGGGCGGCAACCTCTCGGAGGTCCGGCGGGAGATCCTCAGCCACTGCCCGGTGCCCCTCGGCACGGTGCCCATCTACCAGAGCATCGCCCAGACGGTGGAGCTCCAGAAGAAGGACATCGGGGAGGTCACCGTGGACGAGATCTTCCGGACGATTGAGGAGCAGGCCCGGGACGGCGTCGATTTCATGACCATCCACTGCGGCATCACCCGCTCCACCCTGGACCGGGTGCGCAACCATCAACGGCTCATGGGGGTGGTGAGCCGGGGCGGCTCCTTCACCATCGAGTGGATGAGCTACAACAACAAAGAAAACCCCATGTACGAGCATTACGACGAGCTGCTCGCCCTCCTTAAGGAGCACGAGGTGACGCTCAGCCTGGGTGACGGCATCCGGCCGGGGTGCCTGGCCGACGCCACCGACCGGGGGCAGCTCCAGGAGCTCATCCACCTGGGCGAGCTCACCCTGCGGGCCTGGGACGCCGGCGTCCAGGTGATGATCGAGGGGCCGGGCCACATGCCCATGAACCAGATCGAGGCCAATGTCCTGCTCCAGAAGCGGCTCTGCCACGGGGCGCCCTTCTACGTGCTGGGGCCGCTGGTGACCGACATCGCCCCCGGCTACGACCACATCACCGGCGCCATCGGCGGGGCCATCGCCGGGGCGGCGGGGGCCGACTTCCTCTGCTACGTTACTCCGGCCGAGCATTTGAAGCTGCCCAACGCGGAAGATGTGCGGGAGGGGGTGATCGCCTCCAAGATCGCCGCCCATGCCGCCGATCTCGCCAAAGGACTGCCCGGGGCCATGGACCGGGACATCGCCATGGCCAAGTGCCGCAACAATCTGGACTGGAAAGGTCAAATCGATCTCTCCCTCGATCCCGAAAAGGCGCGGCGGTTCCGGGACGAGGGCGGCACCTACAAGGGAGACGCCTGCAGCATGTGCGGCTCCTACTGCGCCATCAAGGTGTACAAACGGGCCACGTCGGCCAAGCGGCAGCAGCAATAGCTTCTGCCATCTCGCAAGTGAACGTCAGGTGAGTTTCAGCCAAGGAGGAGGGTATGCCCGATTTTCTGGTTGCCATCAACACGTTCGTGCAGCACACCCAAGTGCCCCGGCAGTTCCGGGCGGTGGACGTCAAGGGGCTGTTCACCAACATCTGGTTTCTCGTCCCCTTCCTGGCCGTGGTCGGCCATTTCCTCTATCACAAATCGGTGGGCTCCCTCATCCTCCTCGCCACGGGGGTGGGCGTCTGGGTCGTCTCGGGAAGCCCCTACATGCATGGGCTGGTGGTCGATGGCCAGCTGCAGATTGGCAAAGTCCTGCCCGTGGCCGGAGTGGGCTTAGTGGTCCTCGGCATTTTGGTGTACGTTCTTTTCCTTCGTTCGGACTGATGGGAGATGCCTTAGCCGGAGGTCTGAGGTTGGAGGCAAAGGCGAAAAACTTGTGGGGCCTTCTCGCCTCCAACCTTTAGCGAAACAGCACCGGCCACTGGGGTTGCAGGTCTGAGATCGGAGGTTGGAGATCGG
>JAJYKH010000393.1 GCA_021788685.1 Deltaproteobacteria bacterium
CCGCCACCCGGACCCGATTTTTGGCGGCCAGGGCGTCCGAGGCGTAGACGAAGCCGGCATCCACCTCTCCCCGCTGCACGTACTCCAGGGCCTGCTTCACCGAGAGGGCCGGGACGTACTTGGGGGCCAGCGCCTGCCATGCCCCTTGTTTTTCCAAGGCCTCCCTGGCGTACCGTCCCGCCGGCACCGAATCGGGGTTGCCGATGGCGATGCGCCGGACCGCGCTCGACCCCAGGTCGGCCATTCCCTTGATCAGGCCCACGCCGGGGGGGGTCACCAGCACCAGGGTGTTGCCCACGAAATCGGCCCGGCTGCCGGCCAGGAGGTAACCGCCCTTTTCGGCACGATCCATGGTTTCCTGGTCGGCGGCGGCGAAGACGTCTACCGGCGCCCCCTGGGCGATCTGCTGCAGGAGGGGGCCCGAGGCCGCGAAATTGAATTTCACCTCGATGCCGGGGCTCTGTGCCGCGAACAGGGGGCCGATCTCGCGGAACGACTCGGTCAGGGAGGCGGCGGCCGAAACCAGAAGCTCGGTTTCCGCCCCGGCCCGGCCGGGGGCGGACAGGGCAACGACGAGTCCAGTCAGGAGCAGGCAAGCGGATCGAAGAAGGCTCGTTCTCAGGGGCATGGCTTTTCACCCTATCCTTAGATAATCTCGCAAAAAACCTTAAGCGCAACGCATGGGCGCAAAGTCACCATTTTTGCGTCCTTGCGTCTCTGCCTCAATGAAATCCGTCATCCTTGATTTTCCCCGCGGTGTTCATCACAGAGCAGCTCCCCCATCTCGGCGGCCATGCCCGCCAGCACCTCCTGAAACCGGGCATGGTACCGCCAGAAGAGGGCCACGGCCTTTTCGCCCGCCGGGGTGAGGGCGGCCCCGCCCCCGCCCTTGCCGCCGCGGGCGGTGGCCACCAGCGGGCAGCCGGCCTGGCGGGTCATGGAGGCCAGCAGGTCCCAGGCGTGCTTGTAGGACATCTCCATGGACCGGGCCGCCCCCGCCAGGGAGCCGTGCTCCTGAATCCGCTCCAGCAGGACCACGCGGCCGTAGCCCAGGAAGGTGCCCTCCGGCCCTTCGAGCCAGAGCCGCCCCTGCCAGCGCGTCTGTGATCCGGCCCCTGCAGCCGTCCGTTTCCGGCCATGCTTTTTCATGTCGATATATTATGAAAAATATATCGCCTTCGCAAGGGATTCCGAGGACCATCCGCTCGAAATGGATTTGCAATTCCCCCGACCCTCGTTTACCCTCTGCTCCAAATCCGATCCCCCCTTCCTCAGAGCCGAGATGAGCTGGAAGAAAATTGCGCTGTTCGCCCTGGTCGCCGCCCTGATCGGCGGGTTCTTTCTTTCCGGGCTGGGACAACTTTTCACCCTGGAAACGCTCAAGGCGAACCACCGGCAGCTGGCCGCGGCCTATGCGCAGCACCGGCTGGCGGTCACCGCCGTGTTCCTGGCGATCTACATCGCCCAGGCCGCCCTCTCCCTGCCGGGCGCGGCCGTTCTGTCGCTTGCCGCCGGGGCCTTGTTCGGCTTGGCCCGGGGGATGGTGGTGGTGAACATCGGGGCCACCACGGGGGCGACCCTGGCCTTTCTCTTCGCCCGCTACCTGTTCCGGGAGCCGGTGGCCCGGAAGCTCGGCGGCCCCCGGCTGGAGAAGCTCAACCGGGAGCTGGAGCGGGAGGGGATGAGCTACCTGCTCTTCCTCCGCCTGGTGCCGGTGTTTCCTTTTTTCCTCATCAACCTGGGTGCGGCCCTGACCGCCATTCCCCTGCGCACCTTTTTCATCGGGACCCTGGTCGGGATCGTCCCGGGCAGCCTGGTTTTCGTCAATGCCGGCGCGAGCCTCGCCACCATCCAAACCGTGAGCGACGTCACCTCCCCCCGGGTCCTGGGGTCGTTTACCCTGCTGGGCCTCTTCGCCCTGGTCCCGGCGATCTACGACAAAATCAAAAAAGGGAACGGCGGAATGTCGCCCGGTTGACCGGGGACCTATCTCGTGTCCGTCCAGAAACGAGGATTTTCGTTCGAGTGCAAGGCGCGAGGGAGCCTGGAAAGCGGCGCGCAGTCCTTGCGTGACCATTTCCAGGCGACTGAGCAACGCAGCAATCGGGCGAAAAGACCGTTTCCGGTCGGACACTATCTCCTGGCCGCCGCGACCTTCTTTCCCTTAGCCCCTGTTTTTTCTTTTCAACTTTTCGCAGAATGGGGCATTATCTGCCTCAAAACTACTTTCCCGGAGAAGAAATCCCATGGACGCGCGGACCCGCGAAACCTACCTGAAACCGGCCCTGGTGGTGGTCGGGGTGCTGTTTCTGCTGCTCTATCCCCTGATGATCTATTGGCCGGCCGGCTGGCAATGGCAGCCCGTCCAGCCGGAATATGAGCAGATGATCGCAGGCGTCTACGGGACGCTCGGCCTGTTCCTCCTGTTTGCCGCCCGCCGGCCCCAGGCCGCCTCCAGCCTGATCCGGTTCACCGCCTGGTCGAGCCTGGTCAGCGGCGGGATCATGGCGGCGCTGGCCTTCCGCGACCCGGCGGAGCGGGGCCACTTCCTGGGGGACGTCCCGGCGTTTCTCATCATCTTCATCGTGCTCTTTCTCCTCATGCCTCGGGAGGAGGAGGTCCGCAGCAAGCGGCGTTTCTAATAATAAGGCCTCTATCCGTACCGGGCCTCATGGGGCAGGCTTTATCCTCCGGGCACCGATAAGGCAGGGCCAATTTTTTTTGGTCCTGCCTTTTTTTTTGCGTTGGGCAAATCGACCTTGATACCATCTATCTTGTTGAAAATACTTCCGGATTTCCGGAAAGGGAACAGGCGCGACCGCATGCGCCGGGGGAAGGCCGTGCGGCCTGAATGCGTGGCTGTT
>JAJYKH010000034.1 GCA_021788685.1 Deltaproteobacteria bacterium
CTCCCTCGAAGGGCGGGAAATAACAAACCGGCTCAGCTTTCCGTGATAAACTGATAAAAAGCTCCATCAGGCATCCGGGGCGGAGGCTCATTCCCCCTCCCCTTCGGCCCCCTTGGAATTGCCAGCCCCCTGCCCGCTTTTCTCCCGTCTGCGCTTGAGCTTCTCTTCCTGTTTCTTCTTCTTGGCGATTTCTTTCTGGCGTTTTTCGAAGGAATAGTTGGTTCGTGCCATGGGGGTGCTCCTTGAGGCTGGATGCGGCATCGCCGCGGCGAAAAAAAACCCCGCCCAGGCGGGGTTTCGAAAAAAGTGATCAACGGAAGGCTTACAGCTGGACCACGTTTTCCGCCGCCAGGCCCTTGGGCCCCTCGACCACGTTGAAGGAGACCCGGGCGCCTTCGGTGAGAGACCTGAACCCGTTGGCCTGGATGGCGGTATGGTGGACGAAGACGTCCGGACCGCCGTCCTGCTGAATGAAGCCAAAGCCTTTCGTGTCGTTGAACCACTTCACTGTTCCTTCTGCCATCGTTGACGACTCCTGGGGATGAGGGCTCCGTGCGCGGGAACCTTTTGATGATGCCCGGCCTGCCACATGCAAACCGGAATCTGCACTCTCGCTGCCACTCCGGAAGGAGAGCAGCTCGCGTGAGAGGCGGTGCGGTTGCAATGCGGTTTGATCGCCAGCAGTTACAGCACCACACTCTTATTAAGTTACCATCTTCTCCTCTGGGAAAGCCAGCTATTTTCATCTCCTCCGGTCCCTTGCCCCAACTGCCTGAAATCTCCTATCATGAGAGAGGAGCGGCTCACTGCTGCGCCGGCGCTTCCTTCTTCGCCAGGGAGGACCGATCATGAAGAAACGCTTCCTGTGGCCTTTTCTTTTCGCCGCCGGCTTTCTGGTGAGAGATGGGCTTTTCGGACCGGCTACCGCTCCTGCCGCTCCCGCCAACGCCCCCGCCCCGCCCCCCTCTGTCAACACCAACGCTCCCCCTCCCACCGCGACTCCGCCCGCCGCAATCCCCCCCGGCACCATCGACCCCGCGGTCTGGGGCAAGGCCTACCCGCTTTACTACCAGCAATGGCGGGAAGTCAGGGAGGCGGCCCAGGCAGGCATGAGCAAGTACCGGGGGTGGGATGCCGACGACATCACCCCGGACACCCTTTCCGAGTATCCCTATCTCGCCCTTCTGCTCGACGGCTGGGGATTCGAAACGGAGCACAAGGAGCCGCGGGGCCATGCCTACATGGCGCTCGCCCGGGTCAAGCTCCCTCTTTCCCGGATCGCCGACGGCGGCGTCTGCCTGACCTGCAAATCACCCTTTGCCCCCCGGCTGGAGAAGGAGATGGGAAAGGACTATTACCGCGACAGCTATCGGGAGGTGCTGGCGAAAATTCCGCAGAAGGACCAGGACCTGGGGGTGGCCTGCATTGACTGCCATGACCCGGAAGACATGTCCCTCGCCATCTCGCGGGAGCTCACCCTCGGCAAGGCCCTCCGCGCCATGGGCACCGATCCCGCCAAGCTGGGCCGGGAAGAGATGCGCTCCCTGGTGTGCGCCCAATGTCACGCCACCTACGATGTCCAGAAGAATGAGCAGAAGGAGACCATCGGCCTCTACTTCCCCTGGCAGAAGGGCAAATTCGGCAAGATCACCATCGAAGACATCATCGCCCAGTTCCGGAAGGACCCGACCACCGCGGAGTGGACCCAGACGGTAACCGGCTTCCGCCTCCCTTTCATCCGCCATCCCCAGTTCGAGCTGTTCAGCAACGACAGCATTCACTGGCAGGCAGGAGCGGCCTGCTCCGATTGCCATATGCCCCTGGTTAAGGACGATGGCGCCGAGATTCCCGACCACCGGGTGACCAGCCCGCTCAAGACCGACCTCCACGCCTGCGGCCCTTGCCACGATGAGGACAAGGGCTGGCTGCGGCAGCGGGTTTACGACATTCAGGACCGGATCGCCTCGATGGAGATCCGCGCCGGCTACGGCACGGCGACCGTGGCCAAGCTCTTCGAAAGTGTCCACAAGGCCCAAAAGGCGAGGAAGCACATCGATCGGAAGCTGTACGATCAAGCCAAGGAGTACTACCTCGATGCCTTCTTCCGGACCATGTTCATCGGGACCGAGAGCTCAATGGGCTTCCACAACCCGGCAGAGGCGGCGCGGGTGCTGGGGGACGCCATCGCTTTCGCGGGCAAGGCCGAGGGGCTTCTGCGGCAAGCGCTGGCCCAGGCCGGGGTGGCGATGCCTGCCAAAATCAATCTCGACCTGGCGAAGTATTTCGAGGTCGGCGGCACGACCAGAGTGCCTTTCCAGGGCGGCCAGGAGGTGAAGGACCCGTTCGGAAACCAGGAGCGTTTCTAACTCCCCGAGCGGTAAAAGAGGAGAGGAAGCTCTTTCAGCACTACCGCAGGGCAACCGGACCGGACGACATGCCACCCGCCGGACACGGCCCCAGCTTTATTCGGAGAGATCATCCCCCGTTTCCCCGCGATTCACCCCTCTGTTTTCATCTCCTACCCTCTCTTCCTTCGGCGGTATTTTTTTTGATTCACTGCCTTTTTTGGGGTGGCAATTTGACGGAAATTTCACTATCTTCTGGTGGGCATCAAAAGTTCGGCTGAAATCCCGGAGTGCTACCGAAGGACATTCTCTGGGCCGCATGGGCATGGCGGCCCGCAAGGGGGGAGAGGAATGTCTCGCAAGCTGGCAAGCAGGATGGAGCCCGACAAGCTCCCCACCCTCCCGGCGGTCGCCGTGGAGGCGATCCGCCTCATGGAAGGTGAAGAGTCGAATTTCTCTTCCGTGGCCGACCTGCTCCGCCATGATCAGGTCCTGACCGGCCGAATTCTCCATTACGCCAATTCGGCCCACGTCGGCTCCCGGCGCCAGATCACCTCCATTTCCCAGGCCCTGTCCGTCCTGGGGCTGAACGCGGTCCGCAGCATCATTCTGTCCGCCGCCATCTTCGACTGCTTTTCGGAAGAGCTCGCCTCCTGCAAGCAGGGCCTCACCAACTTCTGGCTCCACGCCGTCGGGGTGGCGGCCACGGCCGAGATCCTCGCCCGCCGGCTGCGCTTTCCCCATCCGGAGGATGCCTACGTGGCCGGCCTCCTCCACGACCTGGGCAAGCTGGGCTGTTACCTGCAGGCGCCCGACAAGTTCGCGGCGCTGCAGGAGGAGATCGAAAACCAGGGGTCGCACCCCACCAGCGGCCCCCCGCCCCTGGACCTCGAACGGCAGCTCCTCGATACTGACCACATCGAAACCGGCAGGCTGCTCGGAGAAAAATGGGGCTTTCCTCCCCACCTCGCCCGGGTAATGTGGCTGCACCACCAGCCGGTCTTCGAGGCCATCCTGCCTGACTCGGCCAACCTCCCCCAGCTTGTCCGCTTCGCGGACGTCCTCTGCGTCACCCACCAGGTGGGCTCCAGCTACCTCCTGCCGGATGGCGCCTTCGGCCACGAGCACTTCCATTTCGCCTTGGAGAAGATGGTCCTCCATCATGGCATGAGCCCAGCCGACATCGAGGCAATCATGGGCGAGGTGCACGCCAAGGTGAAGGACATGGGCCCCATCCTCGGCCTCTGGGACGAAAAGCTTTACAATCGGCTGGTCCGCACCGCCACCGCAAGCCTCGGCAGCCTGAGCCTGAGCCTCGACAAGGCCAACCGCCGACTCTCCGAAATGAACCGGGTGCTCGACGCCGCCTGCGAGCTGGGCCGGCGGCTGCGGCCGGGCACCGGCCTTGAGGCGGCGGCCGGGATCATCGCCGAGGCCGCCGCCAAGGCCTTCGGGGTTTCGCGCACCCTCTGCCTCATCCGCCACGAGGAGGAGCAGCTCTTCGTCGGACAGCTCCTCGACGGCGTCCTCGCCCACGATCTGCGGCTGCCCATCGCCAAACCGGGCAGCGGCCTGCGGAAGAAGAAAACCCCCATCGAGGCCGAGGCGGTGGAGCTGCTCTCCCGGGCCGGCCTGGAGCCCGCCCGGGAGGAGGAAATGGCCCGGATCGTCGCGTCCGCCGGCTTCCTGGCCACCTTCTTTTTGGCGGACCGCCGGTCCCCCCTGCTCACCGCTCCCCTGCTCGGCGAGCTGGTGATCGATTTCAGCGAGGCATCCGCCGGTCCGGGGGACGGCCGGGAGCTGCAGCGCGACTTCGAGGCCCTGGCCCTGGCCGCGGCCGGCGCCGTGGAGCGGCTGCTCCTAGAGCTCGAGCTCACCAGCCAGTCCGCCGCCATGGCCGAGGCCAACCGCAAGATGGAGGAGAGCCAGCGCCAGCTTTTCCACTCCCACCGGCTGGCCACCGTCGGCCGCCTGGCGGCTGGGGCCGCCCACGAGATCAACAACCCGCTCACCATCGTCTCCCTCAACCTCCAGCTCATGGAGCGCCTCCTGGACCAGGGCCGCACGGCCGATTTGAAGGAGCGGCTGCGGGTGGTGAGCGGCCAGGAGGAGCGCATCGCCAAGATCATCCAGGACCTGATGAGCTTCGCCCGGCCGACCCAGCCCAAATTCGCCTCCGCTTCGGCGGCCGGAATCGTCGGCCGGGTCCTCTCGGTCCTGGGCGACCGGGTGTCCATGCAAAAGACCTTTGTGCGCAACGGCCTGGACGAGGAGCTCCCGGCGATCATGGTCGATCCCCTCCAGATCGAGCAGGTGTTCATGAACCTCTTCATCAATGCCAGCCAAGCCATGCCGGAGGGGGGCGAGATCACGATCGCGGGCGAGACCCGTGGCGGGCTCCTCGACATCCGGGTGGCCGACACCGGGCAGGGGATCGATCCCCAGCACCTGGGCAAGATTTTCGATCCCTTCTTCACCACCAAAAAGGAGGGGGAGGGCACCGGCCTCGGCCTGGCCATCTGCAATTCCATTGTCGAGCACAACGGCGGCACCATGCGGGTGCAGAGCCAGCCCGGGCGGGGCACCACCTTCACGGTCAGCCTGCCCCTCGACCGGGGGGGCCGGTTGCGGGCCCTCAAGAAGGGACTGCCGCGGGAGATCCCCACAACCGCCCCGGCGCCCGGTTCCGGTCCGGTTCCCATCCTGGTGGTGGACGACGAGCGGATCTTGAACGACATGCTCCAGGAGAGCCTCCGCACGGCCGGATACGCCGCGGAAGGCGCCTACGACGGCCTGGAGGCGATCGGGAAGCTCCGGGAAAAGCCTTACCGGCTGCTCATTCTCGACATCCGCATGCCGAACAAGGACGGGCTGGAGGTGTTGGAATTCGTCAAGAACGAATACCCGGGCCTGCAGGTGGTGATCATCACCGCCCTCGCCTCCAAAGAGGAAATCAAGGAAACGGTGCGGCTGGGCGCCTTCGCCTGTCTGCGCAAACCCTTCCGGCTGGAAAAGGTGCTGGAGACGGTCGCCCGCGCCCTGGCCGGCCCGGAGGGACAGGGGGCCAACTGACATGGGCCGCCTCCTCACCATCGACGAGCTCGCCCGGGAAACCGGCCTCGAGGAAAGCCTGCTGCGGTTCTACGAATCGGAGCACCCGCAGGAGCTGCCCGAGAAGGTCCTGCGGGGCGACCTCCTCCTCTTCCCCCCCCAGGCGGTGCCCGCCTTCCTGCGGATTCACGCCCGGCACACCGGAAGCCGCACCCCTCCCCTCCACCGCTACGCCCGGGTAATCGCGGTCACCTCCGGCAAAGGCGGGGTGGGCAAGAGCAACCTGGCCCTCAACCTGGCCGTCGAGATGCAGCGGCTGGGCCGGATGTGCCTGCTGCTCGACGCCGACATGGGCTTGGCCAACATCCACCTGCTGGCCGGGGTCGACCCCGGGGCCGACATCCGGGAGATCATCGCCGGCAAGCGCCCCATGGCGGAGCTCATCCTCGAGGGGCCGGAGGGAATCGGCATCATTCCAGGGGGGGGCGGGGTTCTCCAATTGGCCGACAGCAACCGGGCGCAGCGGCTGCAGATCATCCGTGCCCTGGAAGAAGTGGAAAGCCGGGCCGACATCATCCTGGTGGACACCGCCGCTGGCATGGGACCCGGCGTGCGGGACTTCCTTCTGGCCGCCGACGAGATCCTTTTCGTCCTCACCCCGGACCTCACCTCGCTCGCCGATGCTTACGGACTGCTCAAAGCCCTCCACCAGGCCGGGCCGGCGTTCCCCCCCGCCAGGCCGGTGTATTCGGTAGTCAACATGGCGGACACGGTCCAGCAGGCGGCGGGGGTGGCGGTGCGCTTCTCCGACTGCGCCCACCGCTTCCTTGATCGGGAGGTGGGGAACATCGGCTATGCCCTCAAGGACGCCACGGTGGGGGCTGCCACCATGCGGCGGACCCCGTTTACCGTGTTCCGGCCCCAGGCCCGGGTGAGCCGCAACGTGCACCACCTCGCCGCCGCGCTCCTCAAGGACGAGCGGCCCGGACCGCGCGCCGGCTCCGCCTTCGGCCGCTACCTGCAGATGGCGGCGGCCGGCATGAGATAGTTCCACCGGAAACGAGGATTTTCGTTCGAGTGAAGGCCCGAGGGAGGCGAACAAGCGGAGCGTAACCTTGCGTGACCATTGTTCGGCTACTGAGCAACGCAGCCATCGGGCGAAAGACCGTTTCCGGATGGGACCAGACAGGAAATACCTGATCACGGGGGAGGCACAGAGGTGGAGCCCAAGTAACCGAATTTGCGAGCGGTTGCCGGGTGTCGCAGATCTAGCGATTAGCGTCGGCAGCAGTGCCGACAAACCGGCCTGTCCGCTATATGCGGATTGGCCGCTGACAAAAGGCTGCGGTGCCCTGTGACCGCTTACGATAGGAGGAAAGAGACCATGGACCACTTCAGCTGGCCGACCACCTTCGGCCTCTCCAAGAACCCCTTCAAAGACACCCTGGACACCGGCCTCTTCTTCCGCACCCGGCAGCACGAAGAGGCGCTCATCAAGCTGCGCCTCGGCATCGAGGACCGCCATGCCCTGGTGCTCCTCACCGGCGCCTCGGGCACCGGCAAGACCCTGGTTTCCCAGGTGGTGCTCCGGAATCTCGAAAACAGCCGGTTTGTTCCGGCCTTTGTGCTCGTTTATCCGGAAATGGGCAAGGGGGCGCTCCTCGGCACCATGCTCGAAGAGCTGGGGGAAACGGCGCCGGCCCGCACCACCCACGGCCGGCTCAGGCAGCTCCAGGAGCAGGCCCTCGCCCTGCACGCCCGGGGGCAACGGCTGGCGATCCTCATCGACGAGGCCCACTTCCTCAAGGCCGACGCCCTTCACTTCCTCCGCTCCCTGTCCAACCTGGAAACCGAAGAGGAAAAGCTGATCACGGTGGTGCTCATCGCCGAAGACGGCCTGCGTCGCCGCTTGCAGGCCAAAGGCTACGCCTCCCTCCGGAGCCGGATCACCTTCCAGGTGGAGCTGCAGCCGCTCTCCCCCGCGGAGACCGAGCAGTACATCAAATTCCGCCTGCTCAAGTGCGGGGCCTATGCCGATTTCCTGGCCGACGAGGTGTATGCGACCGCCCACCGGCTCACCGGCGGCATTCCCCGGGAGATCAATCAGCTGCTGTACAACGGCTTCGTGGAGGCGATGACTTCCGAATATTTTGCGGTGACCACGGAGATGCTCCAGAGGGTGGGCCACAAAATGGGGCTGGCCCACCATGCCTGAGATCAGACGCTTGCGGCTGCCCCGACCGAACGGACCGCCGGCCGGGGTGAGCCCCGAAGAGCTGTCGGTGCTGCAGGGAGAGGGAGAGCGGCAGGGGGAGAAACGGCGGAAGCCGCAGCCGAAACGCAGGAAGAGTCAGGGAAAGAAGACCCGCTGAATTGGCGCGATCCACACCAAAAGGGAGGCCTCGAAAGGCCTCCCTTTCGTTTTTCTTGGCTGGCAGCTGAGCGCTGGAGGCTGATCGCTCACACCGTGAGATCGTCCCGGACGATCTTGCGGGGGCCGCCGTGGCCGGCGCTGCTCCAATCCCGGATCGGGGAGATGGCGAGCAGCTGCTCCTTGCGGCCAGTGCGCTCCAGCCGGTCGTGGATGGCCTGCCAGATGCAGGGCACCTCCGGGTGGATCTCGCAGCGGCCGCCCTGGGAGCCGCCGCAGGGGCCGTTCATGAGGCTTTTCGCGCAACGGGCCACCGGGCAGAGGCCGCCGGTGAGATGGAGGATGCAGTTGCCGCAGCCGGCGCACTGCTCCGACCAGACCCCCTGCTCGGCGGAGCCGCCGAAAAAGCTCGTGTTCACCGCCGGGTAGACCATATCGGTGGGGCGGAGGTTGGCGATGAAGTTCACGCCCACCCCGCAGGCCATGGAGAGGATGGCATCGTACTGGCCATCCCACTTGTCAATCCCGTCGATGTATTCCCGGTCGCACTGGCGGACCAGGGTGGCCTCCACCACGGTGACCGGCTTGCCTTCCTTCCGGCGGCCCAGGCGCAGCAGGGAAGCGAGGATCTCCACCTCCCGCTCGCCGCCCGCGGAGCAGACCGAGACGCAGCCCCGGCAGCCCAGCACCAGGATGCGGTCGTGGCTCATGGTCATCCGGACGATTTCATCGATCGGTTTGCGCTCGGCGACAATCATTTGCTTTCTCCCTTCAGCGGGCTCGGTCCCAGGGCCCGGATCCGTTTGTCCATCTCCCGGGCCACCGCGACGAGCTCGGGATGGAAGCCGCGCTCCAGGTGGAACATCTCGATGCGTTCGGGCTCGACGCCCAGCTCGGCCAGGGCTTTCTTGATGGCGGCCACCCGTTTTGCGGCCCGCTGGCTGCCCATGAGGTTGTGGCACTTGTCTTCCGGACAGCCCACTACGTACACCCCGTCAGCCCCGTCTTCGAAGGCCTTGAGAAGGCTGCTCACCTGCAGCTTGCCGGTGCACACCGCCCGGTTGAGGGTGACCGTGGCGGGAAAGCCGTCGGCCTGGAGGCCGGCTTTTCCCTCGACGCAGGTCTGCTGCGAGGTGTAGTGGCAACAAAATGCTTGGATATTGGGAGTAAAATCGCTCATCTGCCTCTCCATCCATCACCGGTCAGGGGAAGAGATCCTGTGATTGATCGTGAACTTTACATTTGTAAGCGGGCTTCCGCTACCGACCACTCGCGGCGATCAGCCGTTCGTCTTCGGATTGGTTGAGCCGGATCGCCTTGGCAGGGCACTCGGCCGTGCAGATGCCGCAGGCCCGGCACTGCCGGGGATCGATCGCCGCCACCCCTTCCTCATCGATCTTGGGAATGCGCCAGGGGCAGACCCGGACGCAGGTCAGACAGGCCACGCAGCGGTCCCGCTCCACCCAGGCGGTCTTGCCCTTGTCGCGCAGGTCTTGCTCGGTGATGAACCCGTCCCGGAAGGCGATCTGGCGCAGGGCCACCATTATGTCGGCAAAACGCACATCCTGGGGGCAGACGAAGATGCAGCTCTCGCAACGGGAGCAGAACCAGAGCAGCTCGGAGGAAAGCAGCTTCTCCTTGAGCCCCATCCGGATCATGTGGATCAGCTTGCGGGGGTCGAACTGGGGGATGGCCTGGCTGACCGGGCAGATGCCCGAGCAGGCGCCGCAGGAAAAGCAGCGGCTCAGGTGCTCCCCGCCGGGCACCGCGGCGACCTCGGCCCCGAAGGCGGCGTTGATCTCTTTGCTGGTGATTGCCATGATGTCCTCTTTGCTCAAATGTAGCCAAGACCCCGAGGGGCCGGTTTGCACTTTCGTTGCTGCAGCACCCGGTCCCGCTTGCGAAAGCGGTGAATGACTCGATCGGTAACCGATCACAGGGTAACAGCCCCCGGAGATCAATCATTCCAGGACTGTAAGCGGTCGCAGGGTGCCCCAGATCCGCGAAAGAGGCCTGCGAGCTGGACTGGTGCTCCGCGAGCAGGCCGATGACAACGGAGATAGGGGTCCCTGTGACCGCTTACCTCGATCAGTAGTCGCCTCGCCCGGAGAATGCTTTTGAAGAAAAGCGGGGCGCAGGAAAGGCTGGGGGAGGCTTCTTTCGCCAGGGCGAGGAGTGATGCTAACCCAAAATCAGCCGGGTTGTCAACACGTTGAAACGAATTGATCCAAAATCCCGGGGGCCGGCAGCGGTCAGACCAGGAAGCGGAATTCCCCCTTGCCCAGGAGGTCGTGCAGGTGGAGGATTCCCTGCAGCCGCCCCTCCCCGTCGGTGATCGGCAGGATGGTGATCTCGTGGCGCTGCATGAGGCTGAGCGCATCGGCCGCCAGCAGGTCCCCGGAGATGCTCTTGGGAGCGGGGGTCATCACCTCCGCCACCGCCTGGGCGTCCAGGTCGAACGACTTGACCACCAGCCGCCGGACATCGCCGTCGGTGAGGATGCCCGCCACGACCGGCGGGTTGTCCTCCGTGATCAGCACCGCTCCGATGTTTTTTTCGTTCAGGACCCCGATCGCCTCCCGCAGGGTAGCGGTGCGGGCCACCCGGGGAACCTTGCCGCCGGTGAGCATCACCTCGGAGACCTTGACCTTCAGCCGCTCGCCCAGGCTCCCCCCGGGATGGTTGCGCCGGAAATCGCTCTCTTTGAACTTCTTGCGATCGAGGAGCACCACCGCGAGGGCGTCGCCCATGGCCAGGGCGGCGGTGGTGCTCGCGGTGGGCGCAAGTCCCAGGGGGCAGGCCTCCCGGGGCACGGCCACGTTCAGCACCGTTTGGGAGCAGCGGGCGAGGGACGAATCCGGGTTGCCGGTAAGGGCAATGAGCTTCACCCCCCGTTTCCGGAGGCTGGGGAGCAGCAGGTTGAGCTCGGAGGTCTCGCCGCTGTATGAGATGGCCACCACCACGTCCTCGCAGGCCACCATCCCGAGGTCGCCGTGCATGGCCTCGACCGGGTGAAGGAAAAGCGCCGGGGTGCCGGTGCTGTTGAGGGTGGCGGCGATCTTCTGGCCGATGAGCCCGGACTTGCCGATGCCGGTGATGATCACCCGCGAGGGGCAGGCCATGATCAGCTCAATGGCTTGGTCGAACTCCGGGCCGAGCTGGCTCAGGAGGGCGAGAATTCCCTCGGCCTCGACCTTCAGCACCTCTCTGGCCTTCTCGATGGACATTGCCGAAGATCCCGAAAAGGGGCAGGGGACTCAGCGCCCCAGGGCCAGCTTGTGGAAGAGCCGGTCCGGGGGCACGGGGTAATCGCCGTTGAAGCAGGCCTGGCAGAAATGGTCCTTGCGGCCGCCGGTGGCCTCCACCAGCCCTTCGAGGCTCAGGTAGTGGAGGGTGTCGAGACCCAGGAACTGCCGGATCTCGTTCACCGACTTGGCCGCGGCGATCAGCTCCCCGCCGGAGGGGAAATCGATCCCATAGTAGCAGGGGAAGCGGGTGGGCGGGCAGCTCACCAGCATGTGCACCTCTTTCGCGCCCGCCGCCCGGAGGGAATTCACCCGGGAGCGGCCGGTGGTGCCGCGGATGATGGAGTCCTCGACGATGATCACCCGCTTGCCCTGGAGAAAGGAGCGGATAGGGTTGAGCTTCACCCGCACCGAGAACTCGCGCATGGACTGGGTGGGCTGGATGAAGGTGCGTCCCACGTAGTGGTTCCGGATCACGCCCATCTCGAGCGGCAGGCCCGAGGCTTGGGAATAGCCGATGGCCGCGTAATTGCCCGAGTCGGGAAAGGGCATGACGAAATCGGCGTCCACCCGGCACTCCCGGGCGAGGATCTCCCCCATCCGCTTGCGGGCGAGGTAGACGTTGATGCCGAAGATGTCGCTGTCCGGCCGGGCGAAGTAGACGTGCTCGAAAATGCAGTGGCTGGGGCGGAGGCCCGGCGGGGGCGGGATCGACTTCATCCCGCTTTGGTCGATGATCAGCACCTCCCCCGGCTCGATGTCCCGGATGTATTCCCCTTCCACCAGGTCGAGGGCGCAGGTCTCGGAGGCGACGATGTAGGCGCCGCCATTGATCTTGCCCAGGCACAAAGGGCGGAACCCGTGGGGGTCCCGGACGGCGATCAGCTTGTCCGGGGTCATGAGCAGCAGGGAAAAAGCGCCCTGGATCTGCTTGAAGGCCTCGGCGATGGCCCCCTCCAGCCCCAGATGAGCGTGGCGGGCGATCAGGTGTACCACCACCTCGCTGTCCATGGTGGACTGGAAGATGGAGCCCTGCTTTTCCAGCTCGTCCCGGAGGGTGCGGATGTTGACCAGATTGCCGTTGTGGGCCACCGCCAGGGTGGAGCCCTGGTGGACGGCGGTGAACGGCTGGGCGTTGATGATGCTCGAGGCGCCGGTGGTGGAATAGCGGACGTGGCCCACCGCCATGTGGCCCTTGAGCCCCTGCAGGATCTCCTCGCTGAATACCTCCGCCACCAGCCCCATCCCCTTGTGCTGGCTGACGTTGACGCCGTCTGAGGTCACGATGCCGGCGCTTTCCTGCCCGCGGTGCTGGAGGGCGTAGAGACCGAAGTAGGTCAGCTTGGCGGCGTCGGGGTGGCCGAAGATGCCGCAGATCCCGCATTCTTCCCGGGGCCGCGGTACGGGTCGGTATTCGGACATGGCTGCCTCTCGCTCCGCCGGCCGGCGCAGGCCGCCCGGCTTTTTCCGTCTACGTGCGCGGAAAGATGATGGTCCCGCACGGCTCCACGTCGCGGCGGGCGAAAACGAAAACAGTCACCCGACACGGCCGGTTGGCGGAGCGGCTTTTGCGAGGCCAACAAAAAATGGTCACTATAACCATTTTTCCCCGGATGGGAAACGATTTTGTGACGGCGGCAAAAGGTCGCAATTCCGCGGCAATCCGCGGATAAAGGCGGGATTCAGGCCGGGCAGTCCTTCTTCTTGGCGGCGTGGTCCCGGTCGAGAAAAAAGTTGAGCCAGGAAGAGGTCTGGTCGAGGGACCAGTCCCGGGGGGGCACGAAGCCAGCCGGCAGCTCATCCGGGGAGCGGCCCCGCAGCCGTTCGTACATTCGGACGTAAAGACATCGCCTCTGGCCGGGGTACACCTCGCACCAGCCGTCGCGGCTGCCCCCGCAGGGTCCGTTCAGGAGAAACTTGGCGCAGCCCGCCTGGGGGCAGAGGAAGGCGAGCTCCGCCAGGGTGCAGTCCCCGCAGTTGCGGCAGTGGAAGAGGAGTCCCTTCAGCAGGTGCTCGCCGGAGGCGAAGGCCGCCTCCAGGCGCCCGTCCTCCACCGCCGCGCAGAGCCGGCGCAGGGGCTCGTAGAGCGGCCCCTCCTCGCTAAAGGCCAGATCGTGCGCTTTGCGGGCGAGGGCATAGAGGGGGGCCGGCCGGGGGGCTGCCAGGGGAGTCCGCTCGGGCCGGTTGAGGCCGGTGGCCTCGTCCCGCTCGTAACAGAAGAAGGCGTTCTTGGGCCAGAACGACAGCTCGGGCACCAGGGCCCGCCAGTCGGAGGCGAGGACTTTCATGCGGGTGAGGACCCGGTCCACGTCGGCGAAAGTGAGGCCGGGGCCGCCCAGGTGGGCGCCCGCATAGCCCAGCCCCTGAAGGACGGCGAGCAGCATCGCCGCCCGTTCGAGCCGCGCCCCCTTGCCCCGGTCCGGCTCCGCCGCCTCCCGCCGCATCCGCTCGTACAGGGAATCGGGCAGGATGCAGCCGGGAATCCGCCCCGCCCGCAGGTGCTCGATCAGGGCCTGATTGGGAATGAAGACGTTGCCCAGCACAGGCATGGAGAGCCCCTGCTCGCGCATGATGAGGAGCAGCTCCTCGAACTTGCGGGCGTCGAACCCTAGCTGGGTGATGACGAAGTCGGCTCCCGCCGCCCTCTTCCGGTGCAGCTTGGCATACTGCATCAGCTGCTCGGATTCCAGGGTCTTGAAAGGGGAGACTGCCACCCCCTTCAGAAACGAGGTGGGGGGCAACTCCACTCCGGGCCGGCCGGGCTCGCCCTCCCGCACGCCCCGGTTCATCCGGGAAAGCAGATCGAGCACCTGCACCGAGCCCAGGTCGAACACCGGCTTGGGGGCGCCCGCGTACCCCCGCTGGGGATAGTCGCCGGTGATCACCAGGAGGTTGTTGAGCTCCTGGCGGTCCCAGGCGTAGAGCAGGCTTTCCAGCTGGTTGCGGTTCTTGTCCTTGCAGGAGAGATGGATGATGACATCGAGCCCCAGGGCGCGGCATTCCAGCCCCAGCACCTCCGGGGAGAGGGCGGGGTGCCCGCCGGCGTTCTCGGTGATGCTCACTGCCTGCAGCCGGCCGTCGGCCGCCGCTTCCCGGGCGAAGGCCAGGGTCTGGGCGAGATCGG
>JAJYKH010000394.1 GCA_021788685.1 Deltaproteobacteria bacterium
CACCAGCGATCAGGGGTTCTGGGTCGCGGGGGAGCGGACTCCCGAGAGCGAGATCGCCAGCCTGGTGGCCATAAATCAATCCGGCACGTATCAAGGCGGAGCCATTGGAGTCAAGGTTGAGAACGTCTTGAATTCCTCCGGGGTCTCTTCCGTTGTCACCTCCACTGTGGCTGGGACTTCCGCCGTCAATGTCAATTTTGGCGCTCACACGGTGGACGGCTCGATTACTTTTGACAGGAGTCTCCCCTTCAGCGGCACCTTGAATTCCGACGGCACATTCTCTGCCTCCGGATCCAATGTCGTCAATGGCGCCCTGTACGGTCCCCATGCCGAAGCCGTGGGCGGAAACTTCAAATACACCGATTCCACCAATCCCTCGTATTACGGAATTTTCGGAGGAATACGCTGATCTTGGCTGCAATCGGCCATCGGGGCTAAAGGTAAAACAGCCAAAATATAATTTGAATGCCGATCCATTCCCTCGCGAAGCACCTCAAAGTCACGCCGTTTAAGATCGGCTGTCTGGTCGTGCTCGCCGCCGCCCTGGTGTACCACTCCTTCGGCTCCCGGAAGCCGGACCTGCTCGCTTCCCTGGACAACCGCGTCACCGACACCATGTTCCAGGTGCGGGGGCCGGAGGCCACCACCGGCCAGGTGGTCATCGTGGACCTGGACGAGAAGAGCCTGAAAAAGGTGGGCCAATGGCCATGGCCCCGGAACGTGGTGGCCAGGCTCGTCCGGAACATCCAGGCCGCGGGCGCCAAAGTGGTCGGCTTCGATATCGTCTTCGCCGAAGAGGACCGTACGTCGCCGAAACGGTATCTCGACGAAATCGCCCCCATCCTCCAAACCGTTTCCCCAGACGGCCTTGCCAGGTTGCGCGAGGACCCCGCCCTCGATCACGATCAGCTCCTGGGCCAGGCCGTGGCCGCGGCCCCGGCGGTGCTCGGCTATACATTCCAGACCGAGAACGACGGCCTGAAAGACCCGTCGGCGGTCCCCTTTCCCTCCTGCACCATCCAGGTCGACCCGCCCACGGCCGGTTATGCCGGCCTGGCGCTGTTCCGCGCCTACCGGGCCATCACCAACATCCCGGCAGTGGCCCAGGCCCCGACCGAGGGCTTTTTCAACGTCTTCCCCGATCCCTCGGGGACCGTCCGCGCCGTGCCGCTGTTCATGTCCATGGACTCCATCCCCTATCCGTCCCTTGCCCTGGAGATGCTGCGCCTCGGCCTCGGCGAGAAGGGGTATACCATCCATGTCGCCCGGGAGGCCGGGCAGCATGGGCTCCTGGGGGTCACCCTGGGGAACCGTTTCATCCGCACGGACGACCTGGGCCAGATGACCGTGAACTTCCGCGGACCGGCCAGGACCTTCCCCTACGTCTCGGCGGCAGACGTGCTGGCCGGGAAGGCCGGCGCCGACCTGAAAGGCAAGTACGTCCTGATCGGCACCTCCGCCGCCGGCCTGCTCGACCTCCGGGCCACTCCGTATTCCAACGTCTTCCCCGGGGTGGAGGTGCATGCCAACGTCATCGACAACATCCTGGCCGGAGACCCGTTCGTTCACGATATCTTCACCGAGATCGGCATCACTTACACCCTCATCGTCGTGGGCGGCATCCTGCTCAGCGCCCTCCTCGCCTTCACCGGGCCGGTGGCCGGCGCCTTGGGCGGAATCCTGGTCATCGAGGCCGCCATTATCGGCAACTACCAGTTCTTCTTCCTGAACCACGAGCTGGTGGGAGTGGTGTACCCCCTGGCCACGGTCCTGGCGGTTTTCCTCACCGTCACCCTGTTCAACTACTTCTTCGAGGGGCGGGAAAAGAAATTCATCCACGGCGCTTTCGGCCGCTACGTCTCCCCCCAGGTGGTAGCCGAGCTGGTCAAGAGCCCCGAAAAGCTCACCCTCAAGGGCGAGCAGCGGGAGCTGACCATCTTCTTCAGCGATATCCGCGGGTTCACGACCATCTCCGAGCGCATGGATTCGGAGCAGCTCGGCAAGTTCATGAACGAATACCTCACGGCCATGAGCAACATCGTCATGGCGGAGCAAGGCATGGTGGACAAGTTCATCGGGGACGCGGTCATGGCCATTTGGGGCGCGCCCCTTCCGAACGAGGCCCATGCCGTCTGCGCGGTGCGCGCCGCTCTCCGCATGCTCGCCCGCCTCAGGGAGCTTCAGCCCGGCTGGCAGGCGCGTGGCCTGCCGCCCATTGAAATCGGCATCGGTCTCAACACCGGCGTGGTCAGCGTGGGAAACTTCGGCAGCGAGGGCCGTTTCGACTACACGGTGATCGGAGACAACGTCAACCTGGCCTCGCGCCTGGAAGGCTCGAACAAGCTGTACGGCACCAACGTCATCATTTCCGAGCTCACCCTCGCGGCCTTGGACGGACGGTTCTTCTGCCGTTTCGTGGACAAGGTGCGGGTCAAAGGCAAAAACGAGCCGGTGAGCATCTACGAGCCCCTGCTGGAGGGGAGCCCGCCGATCGAGCTGCGGGCGGAGGTCGGCCGCTTCGAGGAAGCCGTCCGCCTTTACCAGGCGCGGGACTTCGAAGGAGCGGGCGCCATCTTCGGGGAGCTGCAGCAGACCCGGCCCCACCGGCTCTACGCCCTCTACCTGCAGCGGGCTGAAACCTTCTGCCGCCTGCCGCCGCCCGCGGATTGGGACGGCTGCTTCACCTTCACGACCAAATAATCCATCTGCTCTTCCTTTGCACCCGGCTGACCGAGAGAGGCCAGATGCGGGCTGCCCCCGCTTCCCTGCCGCCTTCTTTGGGGCCAGGGGTCCGGCACCGGCAAACCCTCCCTTGCCTCACTTCGAGCGTCGCTTCCCCCTTGAGCAGTA
>JAJYKH010000035.1 GCA_021788685.1 Deltaproteobacteria bacterium
TACATGAGCTCCGTGGGCTCCCCCACGCTCATCCCCCCGAGGGCATAGCCGTCGAAGCCGATCCCCACCAGTTCCTCCACCGCCCGCGCCCGCAGGTCGGGGTACATTCCCCCCTGGACGATGCCGAAGAGGAGCTGCCCGGTTTCCCGCTGGGCCTGGCGGGAGCACGCCGCCCACCGGCCGGTGAGCGCGGTGGCCGCCTCCGCCGCCTCCCGGCTGGCCGGGTACGGGATGCAGGTGTCGAGGCACATCATGATATCCGAGCCCAGGGCCTCCTGGATCGCCACCGCGTCCTCCGGGCTCAGAAACAGGGGGGATCCGTCCAGGTGCGACCGGAAGGCCGCCCCCGCCTCGGTGATCTTGGCCAGCTCCCGCAGGGAATAGATCTGGAAGCCGCCGCTGTCGGTGAGGATGGGCTTCTCCCAATGCATGAAGCGGTGGAGGCCCCCGAACCGGCGGATCAGCTCATGGCCCGGGCGGATGAACAGGTGGTAGGTGTTCCCGAGGATGATCTGGGCCCCCGCTTCGAGGAGCATCTCCGGGGTGACCCCCTTCACGGTGGCCTGGGTGCCCACCGGCATGAAGGCCGGGGTCTGGATGGTGCCGTGCAGCGTCCGCACCTCCCCGCGCCGGGCGGCGCATTGGGAGGAGCGGCCATGGAGGGTGAAGGGCGAGACGTTCATGCTTCCCGCCAATGCCCCAGCAGCTCGCCGATTCCCTGGCGGGCCAGGGCCGCGACTCGGGCGAATTCCTTTTCGCCGAAGGGCCGCCCTTCCGCGGTCATCTGGATCTCCACCCAGCGGCCGTCCCCGGTCATCACGAAGTTGGCGTCCGCCTCGGCCCGGGAGTCCTCGTCGTAGCACAGGTCGAGCAGCGGCTCGCCATCGACCAGGCCGGCGCTCACCGCCGCCACCGGCAGGATGGGGGGTGGTGCGGCGGCCCGCCCTTCCGCGGCCATCCGGCGGATCGCCTGCCCGAGGGCCAGCGCCGCCCCGGTGATGGAGGCGGTGCGGGTGCCGCCGTCCGCCTTGAGCACATCGCAGTCCACCCGCAGGGTGTGCTCCCCCAGGGAGGCGAGGTCCACCATGGCCCGCAGCGAGCGGCCGATGAGCCGCTGGATCTCGTAGGTGCGGCCCGAGCGGCCGGTCGCCGCCTCCCGTTTGCCCCTGGTGTGGGTGGCGGCGGGGAGCATCCCGTACTCGGCGGTGATCCACCCCCGGCCCTTGCCGGCCAGAAACGGGGGCACCCCTTCCTCCAGGCTCACCGCGCAGAGCACCTGGGTCCCGCCCATGGTGAACAGGAGGGAACCATAGGCGTGGGGCTGGAAATTCCAATCGATGGTCACCGGCCGCAGCTCATCGGGCCGGCGCTGGTGGTGGCGCATGGTTTTTTCTCCGAACAGGGGGAATCAAGATGGTGAGGCGGCGGAGACGATCGCGATGGTGGGCTCCTGGCAGCGCTGGAGCACCTCCGTGCTCACGCCGCCCATGACCAGGTCCCGCCAGGCGGAACGGCCGCGCCGGCCCATGAGGATGAGCGTGCTCCTCTCCTGGGCGGCCGTTTCCAGGATGATCTCCGCCGGGGCTCCGGAACGGACGGCAGTCGCCACCTTGGCCTCCGGAATGGCGGCGGCGGCCAGGAGGCGGCAGCCGCGCGCCACAATTTCCCGGGCCTCTTCCTCGGCCTTGCCGGCGGGCTGCTTCTCGAAGCGGGCCGGATCGATGACCCGCAAAAGCACGATTTCCTCCACCCTCCTGGGGGACGCCGAGGCGAGGGCCGCCGCTTCGCGGAGGGCCGCCTCCGAATGGGGAGAGCCGTCGAGCGGCACCAGGACCCTCGGCAAGAGGCACCTCTCGTTCTCCAGCACCTCCTGCCCTGCCATGTAAAGGGTGGCGGCGTGCGGCCGGTGCAGGAGGGAGAGGGTAAAGTCGCCCAGGAGGGTTTCCCAGGCCAGGGAGCCCCAGCTGCGGCCCATGACGATGGTCGAATACCCCCCGTCGAGGGCGACCCTGGCAATCTGGTCCGGCGGCGCGCCCGCTTCCACCCGGCGGTGCACCATCCCCTGCACCCCCAGGCGCCGCAGCTCCTGTTCCGCTTGGGCCAGCACCGGCGCCACCGCCTCGGCGAGGCGATGCTCCCGCACCTGCCGCATGGCCTCGCTCTGCAGGACCTCTTCGACCCGGAAATCGACATTTTCCATGTGCTGGCTGAGGTAATGGCCCTGGACGACGTGGAGCAGGCAGATCTCTTCGACCCTGGCCCCCAGGGCGGCGGCCAGGCACCCGGCACAGCTCACCCCCCGCCGGCTCGGCTCGCTGTCATCCACGGGCAGGAGAAACCTGCTGAGCGGCAAGACATCAGGCATCTTGAAACCCCCTTTCTCCTAATACCACAGCAAGAGCCAGACGTTCGCCACCGCGACGCTGGCGATCATGTACGGAAAGGCCACCTTCATGAAACTGGAAAAGCGCATGGGGTACCCCACGGATTCGGCGATGCCCATGGTGACCACATTCGCGCTCGCGCCGATGAGGGTGCCGTTGCCGCCGAAGCAGGCCCCCAGGGCCAGGGCCCACCAGAGGACCCCCGATTCGGCGCCCGGGATCGCCCCGGTCAGGTAGCCGACAATCGGCAGCATGGTGGCGGTAAACGGGATATTGTCCACGAAGGCGCTCACGATGGCCGAGACCCAGAGAATGAGGCAGATCGAGAGCGTGAGGCTGCCCCCGGACATGCGGAGCACCCAGTCGGCGATCAGGGCGAGAAGCCCCACCTCGTGCACCGCCGCCACCAGGATGAAGAGAAACATGAAAAAGAGGAGGGTGGTCCACTCGATGTCCTTTTCCACCAACGCCAGGAGGTTGATCCGCTTGGTCAGCAGGCCGTAGGTGAAGAGCAGGGCCGCCCCGAACAGGGCGGCGATGCTCACCTCCATGTGCCAGAAGCCGTGGGAAAGGAAGAAGCCAACGGTCACGCCCATGATGATGAGCCCCACCGTGAGGAGCATGCGGTCGGTGATCCGGTACTCGGCCCGCAGCTTGTCGATGAACCCCTGCACGTCCTCGATCTTGGCCCCCTGGTAAACCTTGCCATGGACGAGCTTCGCATGGGCAAAGAGGATCAGCATGCTCGCGACCACGGGCGGCGCGAGGTTCTCCGCGAACTGCACGAAGGTGAGGCCGGCGTAGGAGCCGATCATGATGTTGGGCGGGTCGCCGATGAGGGTGGCGGTGCCGCCGATGTTGGAGGCGAGCACCAGGGGCAGGAGCAGGGCCAGGGGGGAGATGCCGAGCGAGACCGCGATCTCGATGGTCACCGGACTGAGCAGCAGCATGGTGGTGACGTTGTCGAGGAACGCCGAGACGAGGGCGGTGAGGGCCATGAGAATGACCGCCAGCAGGGTGACGTTGCCCCGGGCGAGCTGATAGGCCTTGTAGGCGCACCACTGGAACACCCCGGTGTGCTTGAGAATGCCCACGATGATCATCATGCCCATGAGCAGGAAGACGACGTTCATGTCGATCGCGGCGATGGCCCGCTCGTAAGAGAGGATGTGGAATGCGGGGTTCACCGTGCCAAGGGTAGAGCTGATCACCAGCATGAGCGAGGCCCCGAGCATGGCCGCGAGCGTCCGGTGGAGGAGCTCGAAGGAGATCAACGCGTACGCCAGGATGAAGATGGTAGTGGCGATCCAGAAGGCCGGGCCGATCTGGCGCTTCACTTCCAGGTTGACAGTGGCGTGGTAGTTGTTGCCATTCACCGCCAGCTGCGCCGGGTCCAGGCGAACTGCTGTGGTGGCGAAGCTCGGCTTGGCGGCAGTCAGCTCGATATCGGCGTGAGCGAAACCGCCCGCCGGCGCGGCCAGCGCCATCAGAAAGGAGCCGTCCGCCTGGGTGCGGGCGCCGCGTTCGCGGCCATGGCCCCCGGCCTCCCGGGCGAGGAGCTCCCCATTCACCCGCACCTCCAGGACGGCATCGGCGACCGGCGCGCCATGGGTATCGAGCACCCTGCCGCTCAGGTAGAGCTTCCCGGCGGCCGGGCCGCTGCCAGCCTGTCCCTGGGCGGCGGCCCAGCCGGAGGAGAGGAGCACCGCCAGAACCAGCATCGGCAGGATCAGGCCATATCTGATGATACCGCGGGCATGCCCTCGAAAACAGTCCTCGCCCGGACCGCGCCGACCCGTTTGCCACATCCTCATTCGTTGCCGCCTCTTCCGGTGCCGCTGGTCAGTGAGGTGCCGAGCCGGGCGCACGGGCCGGGTCTGCGATGAAAGGACAAGAGGGTGAATGGTGAGGCCCCGATCGGTCGCCGGATGTTCATTCCGCTTGCGCGCAGGTATCGGATGGGTGGCCAAGGGCCGAAGAACAGCTCAGAGGGAAGGGGCTGCATCGGTCCGTTGCCGGGGGAATCAGTCCGCCCGGGTGAGATTTCCTGCCAATGTACCCGGTTCGCCGGGAAATTCAATCCAAGAGGGACCCTCAGCCCAGCCGCACCAGCCTCACCTCTCCCCAGGCCCCCAGCTGCCGGCCCTTGATGATCACCGCCCCAAGCAGGCCGGGGATGGTCCGGGCCACGGCCAGGGCCGCCTCGATGTCCGCTTCCGTCTTGACCTCGTTGCCCAGGCGGGTGGCGACTGCGTCCGCCAGGGAAGCGGAGGGCGCCAGCACCGTCACCGCGTCAGACGTGCCGAAGCTCAGGGAATGGCCCACCGTGCCCGAGGAGGTGCAGACGCCGAGGGGCATCCGCTCCCGGGGAATGGTCAGCCCCACCTTCAGGCTGAGGGGCGACTCCCCCGCGAAGATGCTGAGCACGCACTCCTTGTTCCGGGCGAGGAAGATGTCGCCGCCGTTCTCCACCATCACCTCCTCCACTCCGGAGGCGAGGAGGGCCTTGCCAATGAATTCGGCGATGGCCCCGGCCACCGCCGCCATGGGCCCCACCCCGGCCGCCGCCGCGCCGGCGAGCATGGCCTTGACCATGGGCGGCGCCAGGGAGTCGGGAGGCAGGGGCACGAGCGAGCTGAGGAATTCGGGACAGGTCCTGATATACTGTTCCAGCTGGTTCCGAAAGGCGAGCAGATGGTGGAGGGTCTCCTCCCGCCGGTCCGCGGAGGCGAGGAGGTGCAGGTCGCTTTCCCGCACCTTGACCTCGAAGGAAACCAGCGCCCCCGGGTCGAGGAGCTGCCGGTAACGGCGGTGGCGGTAGGAGGCGGGCGGTTTTTTTTTGCTGCGCGCGATGGCCACGGCGGACGAGATTCGGGTTGCGGGGAGAGACTGAACCGGAAATGGCATCATAGCCGCTCGGCCCAGGGTGGGCAAGGCAATTGGCTGCCATCCGGGAAAAACCTTCCGAAATCCCCGCCAGGATGGTACCAAATGGAAAACTCCACTACACGCCACCTTAATGGATTGCCATGCCAACCTCTCCCGCGGCTCATGAGGAGCAGATCCTGCTCTTTACCCGTTACCCGGCGCCCGGGCAGGTGAAGACCCGTCTGGTGCCGGTTTTGGGGCCGCATGGGGCCGCGGCCTTGCAGCGGAGGCTCACCGAGCGGACCCTCGCCCGGATCAGGGCCTTGCAACAGCGGCGGCCGGTCGGCCTGGAGGTCCGGGCCACCGGCGGGAGCCGGGAGCGGTTCGCGAAGTGGCTGGGCAGCGCGAAGATCGTGCCCCAGGGCAGGGGCGGCCTGGGAGCGCGCCTGCGCCGCGCCTTTGAGGCGGCCTTCGGCCGGGGGGCCAAGCGGGCGGTTGCCGTGGGGGCCGACTGCCCCGCCCTCTCGCCGGAGGTCCTGGCGCGGGCGTTTGAGGAGCTGCACCGGAAGGACGTGGTCTTGGGGCCGGCTATGGACGGGGGCTATTACCTGGTGGGGCTGAGCCGCCCGGCCCCCGCCCTTTTTGCGGCCATTCCGTGGGGGACCTCCGGGGTGCTGGCCGCCACGCTGGCCCGCGCTGCGGCCGGCTCCCTCTCCGTTTCCCTGCTGGAGCCCCTCGCCGATGTGGACCGCCCCGAAGACCTCCCCCACCTGGAACCGGTTGGCATGAAATGAGGAGACGCGGTGAGCTGCCAGGGTGAACCGTCGGGTGGAGCCGAAGAGCCGCGGTGGTCCGGGCCCGCTTCCATCTCGGTCATCATTCCCGCCCTGAACGAAGCCGCCCGCCTCGGCCGCACCCTGGCAACCACCAAGGCGGAGGGGGTGGAGGTGATCGTGGCGGACGGAGGGAGCCGGGACGCCACCCCCCGGATCGCCGCCCGGCAGGGGGCGCAGGTCATCGCCTCCCCCCCCGGCCGGGCCCGGCAGATGAACGCCGGGGCCTCCGCTGCGGGAGGCGAGATCCTGCTCTTTCTCCATGCCGATACCCTCCTGCCCGCGGGGTTTGCCGAGGAGGCCCGGCGGCTGCTCGCAGTGCCGGCGGTCGCGGCCGGGGCGTTCCGGCTCTCGATCCGCGGGGGAGGATGGGGATTGCGGCTGGTGGAAAAGGCGGCCAACTGGCGGGCGAAAAAACTTTGGCTTCCTTACGGCGATCAGGCGCTCTTCTTGCGGGCGGAGCTGTTTCGGGAGCTGGGGGGATTTCCGGAGCTGCCGGTGATGGAAGATGTCGCCCTGGTCCGGACCCTGCGCCGGCGGGGCCGGATCGCCATCGCCCCCCTCACCGCGGCCACATCCGGCCGCCGCTGGCGGGAGCGGGGAATCTTCCGGGTGACCCTAGTTCACCAGGCGATGCTCCTTGGCTATCTGCTTCACCGGCCCCCGGATCAGCTTGCCCGCTGGCATCAGGGAGGTCATGGATTCCGGAATGGCCGGCTCCCTGGGAATGAACCGCTCCCGCAGGTTGGCATCGTGGATGAAGATGACGATGGCCTCTGAGCTCGCCACCAGGAAGCGATAGGAGAAGGTCTTGCGCAGCATGGGCCGGGACTCGGAAAAAAGTCCCGCCACCAGGATGAAGAGGAGGGTGGCGAGGAAGACCCCCTTGAGGAGCCCGAAAAGACCGCCCAGCAGCCGGTCGAACCAGCCGAGCATGGTGACGGTCATCACCTTGCGCAGACCCTTCCCCATGAGCATGATCACGACATACACCGCCAGGAACAGCAGCGCGTAGGTGATGAAAAATCCGAGCTGCGGCTGCCCAATCCATGGAGAGAGCCACCCCGCGGCCCGCCCGTAGAAGGCGCCCGCGGCGGCAAACCCCAGCACAAGGGCGGCCAGGAAGGCCAATTGGGCGATGAAGCCGACCCAGATTCCCCGGACCAGGAAGAAGAGAATGAGCAGCAGAATGATGGCGTCGAAAATCATGTCGTTGTCCGGCGAAGCGGCCCGGACGCTGTCAGGGGGACCCCCGCCAGCGTCCCATGCACAGTTCAGTAGAAACCATTTTTTCTCCTGAGGGCAAGCTCTTTCCGGCTGCAGCGGCCTCGCCGTCCTAAAGGCCACTTGTTTTCATTTGCTTTTTTCCGTCCGTTGGAACACAGTGCAATCAGGTGGAAACCTCTGCGGACCCCACCCGGGAAGCCCGACATGGCCGATACGACATCCCAAGCGGAGCTGCCGCTGATCGCCCAGGCCCTGCCCCGTGATCAGCCCTATGAGATCGCCGCCCTTTCGCTGGCCGAGCTGGAAGGGGACCAGAGCGACCGCGCCGCCTTCTGGCTCACCCCCGAGGAGCACCGCCTGTACAATCGGTTTGGGTCCGGCAAGCGGCAGGCCGAATGGCTGGGCGGGCGCATGGCCGCCAAGCTGGCCGTGGCGCGTCTTCTCGGACGGCCGCTCCCGGCGGTCCGGCAGAAGGTGGCGGTCCTCGCCCGGCCCGACGGCAAACCGCTGGTGCGGACCGCCCTGGGAACAGGGGTGGAGCTTTCCCTGTCCCACAGCGGCGGCCTGGCGGCGGCCATCGCTTCCTTTTTTCCTTGCGGCCTCGACGTCCAGGCCCTGACCACGACGGTGCTCCGGGTGCAGGACCGTTTTTCGGATCATGCCGAACGGACCCTTCTCGCCCGGCTGCTGCCCGGCCAGCCTGCCGTGCAGCTGACGCTGCTGTGGGCGGCCAAGGAGGCCCTCCGCAAGGCGATCTCCGGAATCCCCCTTGCCGCCTGGAGTGAGCTGCAGCTCACCGACGGCAGCGTCGCCGGCACCGGCCAGGCCGTGCTCTCGTTCACCTTCGCCCGCCGGCCCGCGGCCGGACCGTTTCTGGCGGCCGTCTTCCTGCGCGGCGGCTTTGCCTGGGCGTTCACCGGCCATCTCCCCGAAAAGGAAACCTGCTGAGTGGAAATCATAGCATCCGTTGCCGCCATTCCCCTGTTCCGGGGTCTGACGCCCGAGCAGTACGACCAGTTGGGGACCATCGCCACTGTCCAGCAGTTCGAGCGCGGGCAGACCATCTTCTCCGAAGGGGCCGCCGGGGCCGGATTCTTCGTCGTCCAGTCCGGCCGGGTGAAGATCTACAAGCTCTCCATCGACGGCAAAGAGCAGATCCTGCACGTCTTCGGCCCCGGGGAGCCCTTCGCCGAAGTGGCCGTCTTCCTCGGCGCCCCGTTTCCCGCCCACGCCATGGCCCTGGAGCGGTCTTCCTGCTATTTCTTCCCCCGGGCGGCCTTTACCGGGCTCATCGCGAGCAACCCCTCCCTGGCCATGAACATGCTCGCCTCGCTCTCGATTCGCCTCCGTCAGTTCGCCCACATGATCGAGGACCTGTCCCTCAAGGAGGTCCCCGGGCGCCTTGCCGCCCACCTCCTCTTCCTGAGCAGCCAGCAGGACGGGGGGGACCGGCTCCGGCTGCACATCACCAAGGCGCAGCTCGCGAGCCTGCTCGGCACCATTCCCGAAACCCTCTCCCGGATCCTTGCCAAGCTGCAGAAACAGGGGATCATCGCCGCCGATGGCGCCGAGATCACCATCATTGACCGGGAGCGGCTGGAGGAGCTGGCCAGCGGGGAGGCAAGGCTTTAGGATTGGCCTTATAAGTCCTAGGGGTCTTACAGGACTACTGGGACCTATTGCTCCAGAATAAACTCGTAAGCAAATCCCGTCTTGTCGAAGTGCTGCAGGATGCGGCGCAGGCCGGCCACGTCCTCGACCTGGAAGTTGACCTCCCAGTCGGCCCGCCCGTCGTCCCGCGAAAGGCGGATGATCTCGGAAACCCGCATCTCGGAGGGGGCGGCCCCCAGCATCATCAGCACCCGGTTGCGGGTGGTGCCCAGGATGACCAGCGTCTGGGGCTTGGTGATCGCCGTTTCCTTGGGGCGCCAGCGGAGCTCCACCACGTCTTCCCGTGCCAAGTGCAGGGTGCGGAAAGTTTCGCAGTCGTGGCGGTGGACGGACAGCCCCCGTTCGCTCAGCAGGCCGAAGAGGCCCTTTTCGGTAGGAGACGGATTGCAGCAGCGGGAGAGCTTGATGCAGACGGGATCCAGGCTGTCCAGGTCGATGCGGTTCAGAGGCCCGGTGGGGGGCTGCAGGGTCTGGCGGTCGGCATAAAGACCGCTTCGGATCTCGTAGATGATCTCCTTGAGCCGCAGCTTTCCTTCCCCCACGTGCTGGAACAGCTCCTCCCGGTCCTGCAGGCCGAAATAGACCAGGATGTCGGCAAGCTCGGGCTTTTCCAGCACCTCGAACGGCACCCCGTACCGCTTCAGCTCCTGGCGCATGACCGCGCGGCCGATCTCCCGCGCGAGCCTTTCCCGCCGAAGGCGGAAGATCCTGGCAAGGGCGGAGCGGGCCTTGGGGGTCTGGCAGAGGTCCTGGACCCGGGGCTCAAACCGCACCGGCTCCTTCTGGATGACGATCTGCACCTGATCCCCGTCCCGGAGCACGTGGGTGGGGGCCACTTTCTCCTTGTTCCGGCCCACGATGGCCGCGGCGCAATGGATGCCCACCTCGGTGTGGACCCGGAAGGCGAAATCGAGGACCGTGCTCTGCACCGGCAGGCAGATGCGGTCGCCCTTGGGCGTGTAGGTGTAAATCTCCTTCTTGCCGCTCGCCGCGATCATGTCCCGGTAGGAGAGGCCAAGCTCGCCGCCCAGGATGTCGAACATCTCCCGCAGCTCCCTCTCAAAGCCGTCCGGGGCCTGCCGACGGGCGGACCACTCACTGAGGATGCCGCAGCGGGCGGCCTCGATCATCTGTTGGGTCCGGATCTTGAACAGATAATTCCGGCCCCGGATGTTGGCCCGGGCGTGCAGGCTCTGGTAGCCGGTGGGCTTGGGGTTGGCGATGAAATCCCGGATGGTGCGGGGGATGGGCGGGAAGGTCTGGTTGAGGACCCCGAGCCCCCGGTAGCAGGATTGGATGTCCTCCACCGCAATGATGAATTCCAGGGGATAGTCGATTTCTTTCGCGAGGACCTTGTGGGCGGGATCGAAATAAGCCCACAGCCCCTTGGCCCGGATATCCACCTGGCAGGAAAGCCAGACCTCCTCCGCGGCCGCCTGCAGCTGCTTCCGGATGATGAGCGGCTCCGGGTCGGTCTCCAGCTGGCGGATGGCGGCGAGCACCTTGCTGCTCTGCCGGGGGAACTTGTTGATGAGGGCGAGATCGTAGAGCTCCCGCTTGAGGCCGTAAAGGCCCATGACCGCGGCCATGGGGGCATAGACGTCCAGGGTTTCCTCGGCGATCTTCTGCCGCTTGTGGCGGGGCATGGCGCCGATGGTCCGCAGGTTGTGCAGCCGGTCGGCCATCTTGATCAGCATGATCTCCAGACGGGAGGCAGCCCCGGAGAAAATCTTCCGGTGGACCAGCTTGTAGAAGGTCTGGCGTTCGCCATCGAAGTGGCTGATCTTGGTGCAGCCATCGACAATGGCCTCGATGTTCCGGCCGAACAGCTCGCCAATCAGCTCGGGGGTCACGTCGGGCACGTCTTCCACCGTGTCGTGGAGAACGGCGGCGGCGAGCACCTCCGGGTCCCGGATCCCCAACTCCTCCTTGAGGATCTGGGCCACCATGAGGGGATGGCTGACGTAGGCCTCCCCGGACTTGCGCTTCTGGTCCTGGTGGGCGGAAACCGCAAAGGAGAGCGCCCGCCAGAAGACCTTGGCCGGCCCCTCCTGGTCGCCCAGGTCCTTCTCCATTTCAGCGCAGAAGGAGGCGATGTCGAACTGGTTGCTCTTGCTCATGAAATTGTGGCAGGGGCGGCGCGAGGCCGCCGCATCGGCTCAGAATAACGCGGCCGGGTGGCAAAAAGAAGACTTATTTTCCGGCCCGGCCCCTCCCCGCCCGCTTTTCGGAGGAAAAGGCCCCGGGCGGCCGCCGATGCTCGATCTTGCCACCCTTTCCCTGCTGCGGTTTGTAACCTTTTGTGATAGACTCATTTTTCTTTGAACCATGCCGCCGGCCCAAGTCCTTGGGGCGGCGCAAGCCTAGCAGGGAGAAATCCTTTGTCCCGACGATACGGCAGCAGCAAACGGAACTTCCACCGCAAGGGCCGGACCCACCGGACCGCGTTCCGCCGGCCCCATCTCCGGCCGGCCCCGCAAGCGGCGCCGCTTCCTTTCGAAGACGAAGTCCTCGGACGCCTCTATGAAACGGGGGAATGGACCGACGCCAAAGAGCTTGCGGCCGGGATGGACCTCTCCCGTCAGCGCCGCAAGGAGCTGCAGCAGGTGCTCAAATCCCTCTGCCACCAGGGGCTGGTCGGCTGCGACGATGGCCGCTACCGGCTGCTGGCCCCCCCGGACTTCATGGAAGGGACCATCTCCGTCCACCCGAGGGGGTTCGGCTTCGCCTTGGTGACCAAGGCGGCGGAAGGCGCCAAGCCCCAGCGGGACCTGTTCGTGCCGGCCGAGGGGTTGGGGCCCGCCCGCCACGGGGACCGGGCGCTCCTCCGGGTCACCGGTCGGGACGGCGACCGGCTGCTGGCCCGGGTGGTGCGGGTGCTCGCCCGGGCCAGCAACGTGATGGTCGGCACCTACACGGCCGGCGGCCGCAACGGCCTGTTCACCCCCGAAGACGACCGGTATCCCTTCACCATCGTGGTCCCCCGGCCGCTGTCGCTGGGGGCCCGTGACGGGGAAGCGGTCGTGGTGGAGATCACGGACCAGCCCGCCGCAGGCCACCCTCAGGGCCGGATCATCGAAGTGCTGGGCGACCCGGACACGCTCTCGGTGCAGACCGAAATGGTCATCCGCAAGTTCGAGCTGCCCCACCGGTTCGGGACGGAGGCCCTGGCCCAGGCGGAGGCGCTGCCCGGAACGATCGAAGTCCGGGACGGCCGGGCCGATCTGCGGCAGGTCCTCCACGTCACCATCGACGGCGAGACCGCCCGCGACTTCGACGACGCGGTGGCGGTGGAAAAGACCCGCACCGGGTACCGGCTCCACGTCTCCATCGCCGATGTCAGCCATTACGTGGACCTGGGCTCCCCTCTCGATCAGGAGGCCTACGCCCGGGGCACCAGCGTCTATTTCCCCACCCGGGTGCTACCCATGCTGCCGGAGCGGCTTTCGAACGGGCTGTGCAGCCTGGTGCCCAACGAGGACCGGTACGCCTTCACCGCCATTCTCGATTTCGATCAGTCGGGGAAGCGGCTCAAGAAGCAGTTCACGCGCAGCGTCATCCGCAGCCACAACCGGTTCACCTACACCACGGTCAAGGAGATCATCATCGACCAGGAGCCGGCGGTCCGGAGCGGCCACCAGCGCTTCCTCACCCCCCTCGCCCAGATGGAGGAGCTCGCCCGCCTGCTCCTCGCCCGGCGGATGGCGCGGGGGAGCATCGGCTTCGAGCTGCCGGAGGCGGAGGTGGTGATCGGCCCCGAGGACACCGTGGCGGGCATCCTCCGCACCGAGCGCAACTTCGCCCACCAGATCATCGAGGAGTTCATGCTCGCCGCGAACGAGGCGGTGGCCGAGACCTTCGCCGAGGCGGAATTCCCCGCCCTCTACCGGGTGCACGCCGCCCCGGACCCGATCAAGGTGGCGGAGTTCGCCGAGTTCGCCGGGAGCATGGGCCTGGAGCTGCCGGGAGACCCCGGCACCCCCTCCTGGTTCGGGAAAGTGCTCGCCTCGGTGGCCGGCGAGCCCACCGAGTACATCGTCAACAACCTGCTCCTGCGCACCATGAACCGGGCGGTGTATTCCCCGGACAACGTGGGCCATTTCGGCCTCGCCGCCCCCTTCTACACCCATTTCACCTCCCCCATCCGCCGCTACCCGGACCTCCTGGTCCACCGGGCCCTCACCCAGCTCCTGGCCGGCAAGGCAGGGGCCAAGGCCCGGACCAGCCCCCAGCCATTGCCCGAGGCGGGGCTCTTCCTCTCCGAGCGGGAACGGACGGCGGTGGACGCCGACCGGGAGATGGTGGACCGGCTCAAGGCGCGCTTCATGGCCGGAAAGATCGGGGAGGAGCTCGAAGGGGTGATCTCCGGGGTCTCCGGGTTCGGCCTGTTCGTGGAGCTGTTCGATCTCTTCGTGAACGGCGCCATTCCCATTGCCGATCTCACCGACGACTTTTACCATTTGAGCGAAAAACAGCACCGCTACGTGGGCGAGCGCACCGGCCGGAGCTATCAGCTGGGGGACCTCGTCCTGGTCCGGGTGGCCAACGTCAACCTCCGCCGGCGGCGGATCGACTTCGAGCTGGTGGAAAAGCTCTCATAGCGGTCAGCCGTCAGGGAAACATGAAGTCAAAATCTGACCGGACGCCGGACTAACAGCTGAAGGCTCTTATCCACCAACCCTAATCTGATCTGATCGTCCAAGTACCTTAAGCTGAAGGCCGACAGCCTGATAGCTGAACGCTTCTCATCCCATGCCCGATCCCATTCCCCCCGATCGCGTTCCCGGGCTGCTCGCCCGGGTGGCCATCGTCCTCGTGGAGCCCAAGTACCCGGAAAACATCGGGGCCGCGGCCCGCTGCGCCATGAACATGGGGCTCTCCCGGCTGATCGTGGTCCGCGCCGAAGAGCCGGACCGGGAAAAGATGCTCAAGATGGCCACCCACAAGGCGGCCCATCTCATCGAGGAGATGGAGCGCCACGAGGAGCTGGGCACGGCCCTCGCGCCCTTTTCTTACATCGTTGGCACCACCGCCCGCCACGGGCGGCAGCGGTCAGCGATCACCTCCCCCCGGGAGATGGTTCCCATCCTCCTGCCGCTCCTGGCGGCGAACGAC
>JAJYKH010000395.1 GCA_021788685.1 Deltaproteobacteria bacterium
GAGCCAGGGGGTGAGGGCGGGGAGCCAGTCCCGCCAGCTGTTTTTGGCAAAGGCGAGGGTGTGGCCGGTATCGAGGCAGAAGCGGAGGTAGGGGGAGGGGAGGGCGGCGAACAGCCGCCGGTGCTGGGCCGGGTCAAGCTCGTAGGTGTTTTCGAGCATGATGGGGGTCCGCCGGGATGCCGCGTAGTCGAGAAGCCCCTGCCAGGTGGCCAGGGAGTGGGCGAGCCATTCGTCCTGCCGGTTGCCGTGCTTGTTCTCCTCGTAATTGAGGTGGCAGACCACCGAGCGCGGCGCGAAGAGCTCGATGAGCTCGATGGCGCGGCGCAGCTTCTCCCGGGTCAGCCGGCGGACCTCCCGGTCGAAGCCGCCGGGGGCGAGATCGTAAAACGGGGCGTGCAGGGTGCAGGCCAGGCCCGCTTCCCGCAGGACCTTGGCCACGGCCGTGTACTCCTCCCGGGGCTGGTCGTAGAAGAAATCCCCCTCCAGCCCGATCTCCGGCTGCAGCCGGTGGGTCAGCATGAAGTCGAGGAATTCGTTCTTGAGGCGGTCGAAGGGGACGCTGACGAAAAAGCGGCTGGCGAGACGGGGATAGCGGGGCATGGGCGGGACCGAGCTCGTGGGTTCTCACGTTCCAGCGTTGGAACGCGCGCCTATTTCGCCTCGTCCAGCTTTTTTGCCTCGTCGATGAGCATGATGGGGATGTCGTCCCGGATCTCGTACAGGAGCCGGCAGGCATCGCAAATCAGGCCATCTTTGGTTTCGCTGAGGCGGACCGGCCCCTTGCACTTGGGGCAGGCCAGGATATCGAGAAGCTCGGCGCTGATCATGGCGTCTCCTTTTCGCTCGGGGATCGTTGTCAGAAGAGATAGGCCGGGGAATCCGGCCAAAGGGAACAGGCCCAAAGAGCTTTATCTTACCCTTTAAATCGACTATAGTCTTGTCGTTTTTTGGGGGAAGGTCTTCCTCTCCTCCGTTGTTTCTTGCCCTGTTTCCGGGCAAGTCCCGTCACGACCGCGGAGTGGAATGGAGGCAGCATGGCATCGGGAGGCACCACCAGAAAGGGGATCATCCTGGCAGGCGGCTCCGGGACCCGGCTCTATCCCCTGACCCGATCGGTCAGCAAGCAGCTGATGCCGGTTTACGACAAGCCGATGATCTACTACCCCCTGTCCACGCTCATTTTAGCGGGGGTCAGGGACATTCTGGTGATCACGACCCCCGAGGACGAGGTGCAGTTCAAGCGGCTGCTCGGGGATGGGTCCCAGTGGGGGATCCACCTGGCCTATGCCCGGCAGCCACGGCCCGAAGGCATTGCCCAGGCCTTTCTGGTCGGGGAAGGGTTCATCGGCGGCAACCCGGTCTGCCTCATCCTCGGCGATAACATTTTCTATGGACACGGTCTCGCCAAAATCCTCCAGCGGACCGCCCTGGAAGAACAGGGCGCAACGGTCTTTGGCTATTACGTCCGTGACCCGGAGCGGTATGGCGTGGTCGATTTCGACACGGATGGCCGGGTGAAGAGCATCGAGGAGAAACCTGCCCGACCTCCATCCAACTATGCCGTGAGCGGGCTCTACTTTTACGACGCCAAGGTGGTCTCCCTTGCCAAGGGGCTCAAGCCGTCGGCGCGGGGCGAGCTCGAGATCACCGACCTCAACCGGTTGTACCTGGAGCGGGGGGAGCTCCGAGTTGAGCTTCTCGGCCGGGGAACGGCCTGGCTGGATACCGGCACCCACAGCTCGCTGCTCGACGCCGCCAACTTCATCCGGGTCATGGAGGAGCGCCAGGGGCTGAAGATCGCCTGCCTGGAAGAGATCGCCTACCGGATGGGGTACATCGACGCCCGGCAGGTGAAGGCCCTGGCGGAGCCGCTCACGAAAAACGGCTATGGGCAGTATCTGCTGCGCATGCTGCAGGATGAAAAGGGACCATGCGGTTCAGCGATACCGGAATAGGTGGGGTCAAGCTTGTCGAGCCGGAGGTCTTCGGCGACCATCGCGGCTTCTTCATGGAAACCTGGCAGGCGCGGAAATTCGCTGCGGCCGGCATTGACCTTCCCTTCGTGCAGGACAACCACAGCCGCTCGGTGCAGGGGACCTTGCGGGGCCTCCACTATCAGCTGCCCCAGACCCAGGGAAAGCTGATGCGGGTCATCGCCGGCGAGATCTACGATGTGGCCGTGGACCTGCGCCGGCAATCGCCGACCTTCGGCCGCTGGCTCGGGTTCATCCTGTCCGCGGAGAACAAGAAGATGCTGTGGGTGCCGCCGGGCTGCGGCCATGGGTTCTACGTCACGAGCGAGGTGGCCGAGATCGTCTACAAGTGCACCGACTATTATGCCCCCGAGCACGAGCATACCATCCGCTGGGACGATCCCGACTTGGCGGTCGAGTGGCCGCTCGTGGCCGGCCGGCCCCCTCTCCTGTCCGGCAAGGACGCAAAAGGCAAGTCCCTGCGGGATGCGGTCCTTTTCCCATGAAGGCCTTGATTGCCGGCGGCAACGGCCAGTTGGGACAGGAGCTGCAGAAGAAGGTCCCTGCGGGCTGGACGGCCCGCTTCCTTTCCTCCAGGGAGCTGGATATCCGGGATGCCGCCGCCGTGAGCAAAGCGGCCACGGAGAGCGGGCCCGATCTCATCATCAACGCGGCGGCCTATACCGCAGTGGACAAGGCGGAGGAAGAGCGCGATCTGGCCTTCGCGGTCAACGCCGAGGGGGCGGGACTGCTGGCCGCGGCGGCGGCTACTGTGGGGGCCAGGGTGATCCATCTTTCCACCGACTTCGTTTTCGACGGAAGCCGTTCCTCCCCTTACCGCCCGGAGGACGAGCCGCACCCCATTTCG
>JAJYKH010000036.1 GCA_021788685.1 Deltaproteobacteria bacterium
CGTGAGCTGGCCATGGCCGACCGGGTGCCGGTCCTCCTCGATGAGTACCTCCTGTCCATGCTGCTGGCGGTGACCATCGTCATCTCGGTGAAGGTGGTGGGCGTCGTCCTCATCTCCGCCTTCCTGGTGATCCCGGCCGCGTCCTCCCGGCTCCTGGCCCGGCGGTTTGCCACCATGACCTGGCTCTCCATCCTCTTCGGCGTCGTTTCCACCGTGGCCGGCTTGTGGGGCTCCTATTGGCTCGACGTGCCGAGCGGCGCCACCATCGTTCTCGTGCAGGCAGCGGTGTTCCTCACCTGCTTTCTCGCCACCGCCGGTCTCCAGTCCGGCTACCGCCGCCGCCACCACAGCGAGACGGAGAGGTAAAACCGGCTGAAGGTTGGAGGAGCGCTTCGCTTAAGGCAAGAGCTTTTCGCCTTGGCCTCCAACCTTCAGCCTCCGACCTCCAACGTCATTTGATGTACGGCAGCATCGCCTTGAACGCCTCGGTTCCCGCCTTCTGGAGCAGCTCGTAGATGATCATCTCCGTGTTGGCGACCACGCCGCCCACCTGGCGGATGCGGGCGATGCCGGTTTCGTGGTTGAGGGTGGCCCGGGAGGAGACCCCGTCGGCCGGCACCCACATCCGGTAGCCGGCGAGCAGGCCGTCCAGGATGGTTTGGCAGATGCAGATGTGGGTCTCCACCCCGCAGACCAGGAGGGTGTTGACCTCCCGGGGGAGGGCCCGGATCGCGGCCGCGGCGGCCTGGTTCCCGAAGCAGCCGAACTCCAGCTTGTCGTGCGGCGCAGAGCCGTTCAGCTCCGCCGCCACCTCGGGCAGCAGGGGGCCGATCTTCGCGGCATACTGGGTGGTGGCGACCACCGGCAGGCCGAGGACCCGGGCCGCCTTGAGCAGCAGCACCGCGTTCTTCACGACCCGCTCCCCCTCCGCGATCACCCGCATCATCCGCTCCTGGATGTCCACCACCAGCACCGCGCACTGCTCCGGCCGCAGCCGGTAGAGAAATTCGCTCATGATCACTCCTTCCGTGCAGGATCCCTCAAAAAAAGAATTGCAAATCCCATCCGCATCCCGGTATCTGGTACGATGAAAGTGAGCGCTTCAGCTTTCAGCTGAAGGCTTGAGGTCGGAGGTCGAGGGAAAAGCAAATAGTAACGAATGACAGGTGACGGGCAACGAGTAACATCAGTCCACTCGTCACCGTCACGTCTAGCCTCAAGCGCAGCGGTCCTTCAACCGCGTAGCGCCGCTCCTCCAACCGCGTAGCGAACGTCCACGCCAGCCAGCATAGCAGATCATCATGCCATATCAAAGAATTGCGGACCTCATCCGGGAGAAGCCCATCGGCAGCACGGTGGAGGTGCGGGGATGGCTGCGCACCCGCCGGGACGCCAAGGGATTTTCGTTTCTCGAAGTGAACGATGGCTCCTGCCTTGCCAACCTGCAGGTCGTGGCCGATGCCGGCCTCCCGAGCTATCAGTCCAAGGTGCTCCGGCTGGGCACCGGCGCCTCGCTGCGGGTTGCGGGCGAGCTGGCCCCCTCTCCGGCCAAGGGCCAGGAGGTGGAGCTGCAGGCCGCGGAAATCGAAGTCTACGGCTGGGCCGACCCGGACACCTACCCGCTCCAGAAGAAACGCCACTCCTTCGAGTTCCTGCGCACCATCGCCCATCTTCGCCCCCGCACCAACGCCCTCGGCGCGGTGGCCCGGGTGCGGAGCCGGCTCTCCTTCGCCGTCCACCAATTCTTCCAGGAGCGCGGCTTCTTCCAGGTCCACACCCCGATCATCACCATGAGCGACTGCGAGGGGGCGGGGGAGATGTTCACCGTCACCGCCCTTGATCTCGCCAATCTCCCTCGGCAGGAAGGGGGCAACCTCTTCGAGCAGGACTTCTTCGGCCGGCCGGCCCGGCTGACGGTGAGCGGGCAGCTGGAAGCCGAGGTCTACGCCCTGGCCCTTGGCCGGGTCTACACCTTCGGGCCCACCTTCCGGGCCGAGAGATCCCACACCAGCCGGCATCTCGCCGAGTTCTGGATGATCGAGCCCGAGATGGCCTTCTGCGACCTCCAGGAGGACATCGATGTTGCCGAGGAGCTGCTCAAGCACCTGGTGATCGTGGCCCGGGACCAGTGCGCCGAGGAAATCGGACTTTTCGCCCGCTTCATCGACAAGGAGCTGCCAGCCCGCCTCGATTCGGTGCTGGCCCATGACTTCGAGCGGATTACCTACACCGAGGCGGTGAAGCTGCTCGAACAGGCGGAACGCCCCTTCGAATTCCCGGTGGCCTGGGGGCTCGACCTCCAGTCCGAGCACGAGCGGTACCTCTGCGAGGAGATCTTCAGGAAGCCGGTGGTAGTCACCGGCTATCCCAAGGCGATCAAGCCGTTCTACATGCGGGTGAACGAGGACGGCGAAACGGTAGCCAACATGGACATCCTCTTCCCGCATCTCGGGGAGGTCGTGGGCGGCAGCCAGCGTGAGGACCGGTACGGAACCCTGGCCGCCCGCCTGGAGGAGCTGGGCCTGAACCGGGCGGACTACGAGTGGTACCTCGACCTCCGCCGCTTCGGCTCCGTGCCGCACGCCGGTTTCGGGGTGGGATTCGAGCGGCTCATCCAATTCGTCAGCGGCATGCCGAACATCCGGGAAGTGATCCCCTTTCCGCGGACGCCGGGAACGGCAGCATTTTAGAAGCAGTGACAGGTGGCGAGTGACAAGACGGGAAATGGTCCTCACGATTTTTTCACTTGTTACCTGTCACTCGTCACCCGTGACTCACGAATGAAATGAGTGCCAATCATCAGCCCGGCGACATCGACCTTCTCCTCCAGGTGCTGCCGCCCCCTCTCAAGGAGGCGGTCGAGCGGGAGGACCACCTGGAGGGGCTGGTCGAGATCGTCCTCGACCTGGGACGGCTGCCCGAGGCCCGCTTTCCGGCCGGGATGACCACTCTGGCGGAGCGGCCGGTCACCCGGGAGGACCTCGACTACGTGGTGAGCCGGACCGGCACCTTCTCCGAGGACAACCGGGCGGGCATCGAACGGACCCTCCACCGCATTTCCGCCATCCGCAACCGGGTGGGGGCGGTGGTGGGCATCACCTGCCGGGTGGGGCGGGCGATCTACGGCACGGTGGACATCCTTGCCGACAAGATCGAATCCGGGCGGTCCATGCTCCTCCTCGGCCGGCCCGGAGTGGGCAAGACCACCATCCTCCGGGAGGCGGCCCGCGTCCTGGCGGACGATTTCGGCAAGCGGGTGGTGATCGTCGATACCTCGAACGAGATCGGCGGCGATGGTGACATTCCCCACCCCGGCATCGGGCGGGCCCGGCGGATGCAAGTCCCCTCCCCCCACCGCCAGCACGCGGTGATGATCGAGGCGGTGGAAAACCACATGCCCGAGGTGATCGTGATCGACGAGATCGGCACCGAGGCCGAGGCCCTGGCCGCCCGCACCATCGCCGAGCGGGGGGTCCAGCTCATCGCCACCGCCCACGGCAACACCCTTGAGAACCTGCTCCGGAACCCCACCCTGGCCGACTTGGTGGGCGGGGTGCAGGTGGTGACCATCTCGGACGAGGAGGCCCGGCGGCGGGGCACCAGGAAGAGCGTGCTCGAGCGCAAGGCACCGCCCACCTTCACGGTGCTCGTGGAGATCCAGGACAAGGACCGGGTGGCCATCCACGACGACGTGGCCACGGTGGTGGATGCCTTCCTGGACGGCCTCCCTCCCGAGCCGGAGGTGCGGGTGCGGACCCCCGAGGGCCGGGTGGAGGTGGAGCGGGAGGCGGAGGTCGCCACAGCTCCGGAGGCCCTCCCGGCCAAGGCCCCGCCCAGGCGGGTGCGGCGGCGGACCACCCGGGTCTTCACTTACGCCGTCAGCAAGAGCCGACTGGAGCGCGCCATCCAGAAGCTCCGGGCGCCCGCGGAAATCGTGGACGACATCAACCGGGCCGATCTGCTCCTCACCCTCAAATCCCAGGAAAAACGGCAGCCTCGCCGGGTGCGCGAGCTGCAGGATCGAGGGGTCCCTCTCCACGCCATCCGCAGCAATACGGTGACCCAGATCGAGAACTTCCTCCGGGCCGCCTTCGATCTCCCGGAGGAGCCGGAGGGGGAGGACGCGGCCCTGCAGGAGGCGGAGGCCGCGGTGACCGAGGTGTTCGAAAAAGGCCACCCGGTAGAGCTCTCCCCCCGCAACCCGCACATCCGCGCCCTCCAGCACCAGCTCGCCCAGCGATATGGGCTGCTCACCGAAAGCAAGGGAAGGGATCCGTTCAGAAGAGTGGTGGTGTTTCCGCTGTAAGCCCTTGAGCGGGCTTTCAGGTTGGAGGCAAAGACGAAAAGGGCTGCGGCTTCAGCCCATCTTCCTTGACAATCTCGCCGGCTTGGCGGCGGACTGAAGCCCGCCGATCTCCGAGCCATGGGAGGCTCCCCGCCCCCTTTGGGCTTCCTCCAGGCGAATCCCGCCCGGGAAAGCACGGCTATTCCTCTTCCTCCCCCGCATCCTTCCCGCCGGAGCGGATGGAGATCCGCTCCACGATCTTCCGGTAGTAATCGTCCTGGGCCTCGATGTTGAGAGGCCGCTTGCGCATGTTGTTGAGCTTGAACACCAGGGCGTTCAGCTTCTTGAGCTGCTTCACCCGGACGTGCTCGTCATCGGTGGCGGCGATCAGCTCCTCCACCTGCTGGATCTCCTTCCGCGTTTCGATCTCTGGCGGCAGGTAGCCCGCGTTCTTGAGGACCTTGTAGGCCATCCGCAGATCGGGCGGAATCCGGCTGTCGTCCTCCTGGGGGAGGGGCTTGCCCTTCCAGCACTCCAGGAACCGGAGCTTTCCCTCCTGGATGGCCTCGGAGATGCGCCGCTCGGCGATGAGCTGCAGGATATCGGTCATAGCTTATTGTTTACCCGGCCTCAGGATGATTGGCAAGCCAGAAAGGCCCGCCAGACGGAGGTTCCCGGTTTTACAACCGGATTCTGGTGACAGCCCCGACGAAAAAAATATTGCCTTGTTCATCCTCAACTAGCGGCGCTCCGGCCATCCCTTTGCGTCGCCTGTCGGACCTTCCTCCTGCCGTCCACCCGATGAGCACATTTACAAATACGTCATTATTAGCCTGAATTAGAACATATTTGTCTTACAAAATAATGAGAGCCGATCCAACTTCAGGAGAAATATTCAAATATTAACAATAAGTTATAACAGGAGACCCTCAAGAGGCATGCATTTTGCCCAGGCCATTCCCGATTCAGGCCCATCCATTCACACGAGGGGAAGATATGAAGAAGAAGATCGCACAGCTCATCGGAATCCTTTTGCTGCTGCCCGCCGGCACTGCCTGGGCGGGCGGCGCGGCGACGGCCGTCGACACCGGCACCACCGCCTGGATGCTCGTCTCCACCGCCCTGGTCCTGCTGATGGTCCCCGGGTTGGCCATGTTCTATGGCGGCTTGGTCCGCACCAAGAACGTGCTGGGGACCATGATGCACAGCTTCGTCTCCATGGCGATCATCGGGGTGCTGTGGGGAGTCTGCGGCTATGCGCTCGCCTTTGGTCCGAGCGTTCTGGGCGGCTTCATCGGCTGGAATCCGGGCAACCTCTTTCTCAAAGGGCTCGATAATTCCATTGTCAATGGTGTGCCCGAATACGTAATCGCCATGTTCCAGGGCAAGTTCGCCATCATCACCCCGGCCCTCATCAGCGGCGCCCTGGCGGAGCGCGTCTATTTCCGCGGCTACACCCTGTTCATCACCCTCTGGTTCCTGCTGGTCTACTGCCCCCTCTGCCACTGGGTGTGGGCGCCAGATGGCTGGCTGGCCCACCAGGGGGCATCCGGAGTGATCGACTTGGCCGGGGGCCTGGTCATCCACGTTTCGGCAGGCGTCAGTGCCCTGATGGTCGCCCTGTTTCTCGGACCCCGGCGGGGCTTTCCCAAGATGGCCATGCATCCCAACAATCTGGTGATGACTATGATGGGGGCCGGTCTTCTCTGGGTGGGCTGGTTCGGTTTCAATGCCGGCTCCACCGTGCAAAGCGACCTCGCAACCGCCCGGGCCCTCACCATGACCCAGCTCTCGGCGGCAAGCGGCGCCCTCACTTGGCTCATGATCGAGGCCCTGGTCTTCCGCAAGGCCACTTCCCTCGGTTTCGTCTCCGGTATCCTGGCCGGGCTGGTGGCGATCACCCCGGCCGCCGGAGTGGTCCAGCCGGTGGGCGCCCTTGCCCTAGGCGCCGCCTCCTCCCTCGTCTGCTACTATGCCCTGCAGATGAAGATGAAGCTCGGCTATGACGACAGCCTGGACTGCTTCGGCATCCACGGCATCGGCAGCGGCCTCGGGGTGCTGCTCCTTTCGTTCTTCATCCGACCGAGCTGGATGGCGGCGGCGGCTGCGGCAGCCGGCCCAGGCGGCTGGAATGTTTGGGACCAGCTCCGGGTCCAGCTCACCGGCATGGGGGCCACCATCGCCCTGGCCGCCACCGCCACCTTGGCGATCTGCTTCCTGGTGGAAAAGACGGTGGGCTTCCGACTGGACGAGCAGGAGGAAATCGCCGGCCTCGATTATTCCCTGCACGGTGAAAGCGGTTACGGCCTGGTCCACACGGAATGACGCCAACCCCTGGTGCAGCAGCCGGAAAATAGGTTATCTTCACCTTTACAACTTTGTCGGCCTCGCAAAAAGCCGCTTTGCCGGCGGCCCGCGCTGTGTAGCTTGCTGTTGCTTCGTTCCCTCCCGCCGGGGTTCGGGGGTTTTTGCGAGATCATCCACTTTCAGGGGAGGCGCACATGAAGAAAATCGAGGCCATCATCAAGCCGGCCCGGCTGGACGACGTCAAGGAGGCCCTCAATGCCATCGGCATCCAGGGCATGACCCTGAGCGAGGTCAAGGGGTACGGCCGCCAGAAGGGCCACAAGGAGATCTATCGGGGGGCCGAGTACGTCATCGACTTCATCCCCAAGCTCAAAGTCGAGGTGGTGATTGCCGCCGAACGGGCCGGAGAGGTGGTGGAGACCATCCGGCAGGCGGCCAACACCGGCAAGATCGGCGACGGCAAGATCTTCGTCCTGCCGGTCGAGGATGCGGTCCGGGTGCGGACCGGGGAGCGGGGAAGAAACGCGTTGTGAGGCAATGGAGAATGGATAATGAGCAATGAAAATCATCCATTGTCCATTATCAACCGAATCGTCTGGCGGGGCTGGTCCGACCGATATTCGATCCGGGTCTCCGACAGGAGGCCCAATGCCGCAAGCCGCCGGGGGCCGGAGTTGTCCCGCCCCCGGAAGGCGGATTCATCGGCGCGGGCGACGGTGAGGACCCGTGGCCGAGCGATGGCACGAGAGAGCTCCCGCCGGACCTTGCCGAACAGCAGTCGGGACGCCACCAGCTCCCCAAAGGCGGGGTGGTACGGCCCGGCCGCGATCTCCCGTTCCAGCTCCGGCGAGGGCTGGAGCCCCATGCGCACCACCGGGACCCCGGCGGCGTCGCACATCGTTTTCATCTTCCCGGCCAGGGCCACCGCCTTGGCCAGCGAAAGCGGCTGGTAGCGCCCCGCCGCATACAGGACCGCCAAGCCGCTCCCCCGGAGCACGAGCGCCGGGTAGAGCCGCAGGAATCCGGGGCGGAGGGTCAGGAGCCGCCGCAGGCCGGCCAGCTGCCCGGCCGTGGTTTCACCGGGCAGGCCCAGCATAAGCTGGGCGCCCACCGCGATCCCGGCCGTCCGGAGGAAACGGACCCCCTCCTCCACCTGCGCCGCGGTGTGCCCCCTGCCGCTTCTGGCCAGCACCTCATCACTCATCGACTGCACCCCCAGCTCCGCGATCCGCACTCCGGCCCCGGCCAGGAACCGGGCGATTTCCCCATCTATGCCGTCCGGCCGGGTGGACAGGCGGACCGCCGCCACCTTGCCATCATCCAGATAGGGCCGGACGGCACCCAGCAGCTCCTCCTGCCGTGCCCGGGACAGGGCCGTGAAGGTGCCCCCGTAGAAGGCGACCTGCACCTCCCGCCGCCGGTCGTGGGGGCGGACCAGCCAGGTCTCGATCTCCGCCCGGGCCTGGGCCGCAGTCACTCTCGATGTGCGGCCGGTGATGGAGTGCTGGTTGCAGAAGAGGCAGCGGTGGGGACATCCCTCGTGGGGGATGAACAGCGGGATGACGTACGGGGTGGGGGCGGCCGGGGCCATGATCAGTCCGGAAGGGGCAGGGTGCCCGCCCGGAGCTGCTCCACGGCGCGGGCGGCGGCCTGCTGCTCCGCTTCTTTCTTGTTGCCGGCCATGCCGGTGGCGAGGGGCACGCCACGGAAGCGCACCGAAATGGTGAACCGCTTCTGGTGGGCGGGGCCCTCCTCGTTTTCGAGCAGGTAGACCGGCCCCTCGTTGTACCGCTCCTGGAGCAGCTCCTGGAGCTTGCTTTTGGAATCGACGAACAGCAGCCGCTCCTCGCTTCCGAACCACTCCGCGAAATGGTCCTCCACCAGCCGGGCAGCCGACTCGTAGCCGGCGTCGAGGAACACCGCGCCGAGGAGCGCCTCATAGGCGCTGGCCAGGATGGAGGCCTTCTCCCGCCCCCGGGAGACCTCCTCGCCCCTCCCCAGCAGGAGGTGGGGACCGAGGTCCACCGCCCGGGCCATCACCGCCAGGTGGCCTTCGTTCACCAGGGCGGCCCGCAGCCGGGTAAGCTCGCCTTCCCGCATGGCCGGGAATCGCTCGAACAGGGTGGAGCCAACCGCCAGGTCGAGCACGGCATCGCCGAGGAACTCCAGGGTCTCGTTGTCGGCCGTGAAGCCCCGGCCCTGCTCGTAGGCGTAAGAACGGTGGACGAGGGCCTGCTGGAGCCGGCGGAGGTCCCGGAAGCGGTACCCCAGCCGCTCCTCCAAGGCGTGGAGTCCGGCTTGATTGGCGGTGATGAGCGAATCGATGGTGACGGCCATGGTGGTTCCCGGCTGGAAGGCAGATAAATCCGGGTCAAACCCGGCAACCCAGAGTAGCCCACCCTTACGGATTTGTAAACACGGCGGCGGGGGGCGGAGAACCGGTTGGAAGGACTGGCGAACAGCCCGCAACGCCCATCTTTTCGCTTGCCTTGCAGATGGCGTTTCGTTAAGATGGGGCGCAAATTGAGGACTTCGGCGGCGTAGCCAAGTGGCTAAGGCAGCGGTCTGCAAAACCGTTATTCACCAGTTCAAATCTGGTCGCCGCCTCCAATCTGCACGAAACGGGTTAGCGAGCGAATCGCTAACCCGTTTTTTCTGGAGCGATCCACTCAAGGGGAGTTTGATTAAGAGGCGTCCATGCCTGATTGTTTCCGGAATAACTGGCGGCGAGACGGAGAGCAGCCGCCGCCCTGCGTGGCCGCATGAATTTCATTTGAGGTTGTACCTTTCCCTGGCCCCGGCCATCAGCAGCCCCATCACCGGCAGGCATGGGCAAACGTCGCCTTCGCACATGAGGTCGCCGGGCGACCAGTTGCAGCCGGTCTCGTCCGGCTGGTGGCGGTTGAGCTGGTCGATCCGGCAGCGGGCGCAGTCGGCATGGGCCAGCAGCATGCCGTTGAGGATCCCCAGCAGCTTTTCCTCGGAAACGATTTCCCTTTTCACCTGCCCTCCTTGAGGAAGTCGCAAAAAGCCATCCATCGGGACCATCCATCCGGTCGCGGCTGACTCGTCGAGGTCAGCCGCTGGGCCGGCCATGAAGGTTCTGCCCCCAAGCAGAACCTTGGCAGAACCACCCTTTCCGATTCTATCAGGCGCCGGGGCGAAAAGGAAAACCGAAGGTCATGAGGGGAGGGGGGCTGCGGAGGGAGAAAGGGCAGGATCGGGGCGGGAGGGTGGAACGAGAGCAGCGGGGGCGGCCCTGCGACCAGAGGCCGAAAAGCGAACTCAAGGCCCCATTGCTCGCCTGACCATTTCCACCAGCTTCTGTGCCTCTTCCAGGCAGAGCGCGTAGAACCGGCCGTCGGGGATACGGCCCGCCAGGTAGTCGTCCAACCCGCGGGTCACCTGCATGCTGACCGACTCGATCCCGTGCTCGGCAAAGGCCTTGGATTGAATGAAGGCGGCCCGCTCCCGGGAGTGCTCCGGAAACCGTTCCGCGTCGCCGGCATGGGGAAAATGGTCGCCGGCCAGCTCGCGGGCCCGCTGGTAGATCTCGTTTTTGGCCGGCTCGGAGGCTGTCACCCAGATCCGGCCCACCTCTTCGAGCCGGTAGTCCGTGCCGCCGCTCCCCCCTTCCTCTCCGGTGACGAGCCAGTCCAGGCTGACTTCGCCCATCCGCGCGATTCTCGCCAGAACATCCGGGCTGGGATAGGCCTCGCCCGCCTCGTACCCGGAAATCGAGCTGATGGACAGCCCGCCCAGGTCCTGGCCCAGCCGCTTCTGGCTGCGGCCGAGCTGCCTTCGGATCTGCCTGATCCTTTTGCCGATCTCCTTTTTGCCGGTTTCCATGTCGCAACAATAGGATGCAAATCCGGAAACATCAAATATTTTCGCTTTGACCGTAAGACCGCACACGAAGCGGCAAGATGGAAGCGGAAACGGCCAAAGCAAGAGGAAAAAGACGGGCGAGGCGACAGGCTTGCCGCTTGCCCAGGCGTTCAGGTAACTATTCTCTTCCGGAGCATCTCCAGGAGCTTCCGCGCCTCCTCTCCGCAGAGGGCATAGAACCGGCCGTCGGGGATCCGGCCGGCCAGGTAGTCGTCCAACCCCCTCGTCACCTGCATGTCGATGGGGCCGATCCCCAGCTCCGCAAAAGCCTTGGACTGGATGAACAGGGCCCGCTCCCGGGAGTGCTCTGGGAAACGCCCGGCCTCCTCGGCATAGGGGAAATGGTCCGGGGCCAGCTCCTGGGCGCGCTGGTAGAGCTCGTTCCTGGCCGGCTCCGAAACCAGGCCCCAGATCCGGTTCACCTCGTCGAGCCGGTAATCCGGCCCGCCCCTGGGCTTTTCCTCCTGGCCAGTGACCAGCCAGTCCAGGCTGACGCTGCCCATCTGCGCGATTTTCGCCAGCACCTCCGGAGTGGGATAGGCTTCGCCCGCCTCGTACCCCGAGATCGAGCTGTCGGAAAGCCCGCCCAACTCCAGGCCGAGCTCCTTCTGGGAGCGGCCGAGACGTTTCCGGATTTGCCTGATTCTGCCGCCGATATGTTCTTTGCCGGTATCCATTCCTCCAAATATGAAGCCGAAATCCGAAATTTTCAAACAAATTCGTTATATCCGAAAATTTTGCAATCACGGCATGTTGCGGAGCATCGGCATTATATCTCCATCTTTTTCGGAATATTCGCTTGACGCTGCGACAATGCCGGAATAATATTCCCGTAAAGTCGGTAATTCAGGGAGTACGATGGCAACACTGGGCCAAGCAATACGGGATTCCCGAAAAAGACGAGGAATGCTCCTGAAGGACCTGGGAGCCAAGGTGGGGCTGAGCAACAGCACCCTTTCCGACTTCGAGCACGACAAACCGAAGGGCGGTATCGCCCCCCAGACCCTCATCCGGATTGCCGCCGCCCTCGATGCCCCCTCGCTCCTCATCCATTTTTGCGGCTCCTGTCCCGTTCGGCAGGAAATCCTGAGCAGGCGTTTTCCGGAGCTGAACAGCCGCAAGCAGCGGGGCCCGTCCTTTATAGCGAGCCTCTTGCGCCAAGAAATGGAAGAAGGGCTGGAGGCGGTGGAGCGCCTGAAGGAGGTTTGTGCCGACACGGGCCTGCGAAACAGCCCCGATCGCGAGGAGTTGTTCCGCACGGAGATGGGCCGCATTCTGGAGGTGAAAAACTGCATCGACACCCTGGAGTGGGAGCTGCTCTTTTCCGGATTCTGCACGTTCGGGCCGCCGGACCGGAATGCGGAGGAGAATCCGGGAGGCTCCAGAGAGTAACGCGCCAATGGAGGGACGAGGCTCATGCCGAACCGGAAAAAAAACCCGGGAAAGAGGAACACGGCCGTCAATGGCGGCAGTCTGCACGCCAGCCGGCTCAAGCCACTGCCGCTGCAGCAGGAATTCGAGTCCCTGCGGCGCTTCGCCGAGGGGTACGGCCTCACTGCAGAAAAACTGGCCATGATGGCCCGTTCCCTGGAGCGTTATCCGGTGGGCGAAAAAAAGGGGGTATTGGAATCCCTCCGCTCTCTCGCGGAAAAAAGGCGGATTCCCCATGGACGCTTGACCCGGATTGCCGAAACCATGGCGTATGAGCCGGAGCTTCTGCAGCAGATCGAATTGATCAGAAAAATGCCGCCGGAGTCCGGCCGCCGCCCGCCAACAGGGGCCCGGCGCGGCCCGCTTCCGGCGGCGGCTTCCACGCCGAATGCCGCGGCAATGACCAAATCGCCTGTCAAGCTGCAATACCACGACGCTCTGATGGAACGCAAGATCGATAAATAAGCTTTTATAAAAGCACTATTTAAAAAGTTTCTTGCATTGCTCCGACAATTGGACTATATCGACGGCAGTCGGTGAGTATAACGGAAAAAGCGGGGCTTCAGATCCGGTTTCTCTCCCCTTCACCCGATCTGAAGCCCCGCCTGTTCCATCCTCTCGGCCATTCCGCGCAGCCCTGAATCCTGCACCAGCCCCTTTCTGCAGCAAAGCTCTTCTCATCAACACAAACACATGAAAAAGCCCTGAAAAAAGAGCGCATGCTCTGCCGATTGCCGCGGCAGCTGCAGAAAGTGATATTCCTGCCCTCGCTAATGGGCCACCCGCAGGTTGTCCACCACCTTCACCACCCCGAAGTCGCCCCGGGCGATCTTGAGGATCTTATCCTTTTGCGCGGCATTCTCCACGATGCCGGTGAGGGTCACCACCCCTTTTTCCACGTCCACGTCGATGTTCATGGAGCGGATGCCCGGCTCGCTAATAAGGTCCGACTTGATCCGGGCGCCGGTCACCTTATCGTCCATGGCTTGCCCGAAGGTCTTGCTGCCCACCTGGAGATAGCTCCGGACCTCGCGCACCCCCTCGGTGGCCCGGGCGATTTCTGCCGCGCGCTTGGCCACGGCCTCGCTCTCCACGGTGCCGGTGAGGGTGACCACCCCCTGCAGGGTGTCCACGTCAATCTGGCGGGCTTTGACCTCGGGGTCATTCACCATGGCCGCGTTGACCCGCGCGGTAATGGCGCCGTCATCCATCATGCTGCCAAGGGTCCGCTCGTCGGTGGCGGCCTTGTAGCCGCCCGCGGCCCCGCCGCCGATCACCGCCGGGGCGCAACCGGCCCAAAACGGAAGAAGGACCAGGGCGAGCCCTCGACAGTAGCTGTTTCTTTTCATTTTTCTCTCCTTCTTGTCTTTCGCAGGCGCTTCGAAGCCAGGGAAGGCCGGAGTAAGCCCAGTGGACGGCGTGGACGCAATGGACTCCACGATGTCCACCATGTCCATTACGTCCATACCGTCCACCTCCGTTCCCTGCGGTGGACGGCCGTCACCGGAAGCCCGGCCGTGCCGCACTATAGGAAAAATTCCGGCGCTTGGCAAAAAAACAAACGGTTCCCGAGGCTTTCGCCCTGCGGCGCACTTTGCCTGGGGGATCCCCCTCCCTCCCCGCCAAACCGGGCTCTTTTCCGTCCCCACCCCTCGGGCCTTTGTGGTATATATGCGAGGATGAAAATCGCGCTCATCCAGACCAACCCGGTGATCGGCGACTTCGCCCGAAATATTGCCGCCATGCTCTCCTGGCTCGACCAAGCCAGGGCGCGCGGCTGCGGGCTGGCCGTTCTCCCGGAGCTGGCGGTGAGCGGCTACCCGCCCCTCGACTACTTGGAACGGCGCGCCTTCCTGGCCGCCCAGGACCAGGCGGTGGCAACGCTCATCGCCCAGGCCCCCCCGGGCATGGGCGTCCTCTGCGGCGCCATTACCCGGCACACCCCGAGCACCGGCAAGCCGCTTCACAACAGCGCCATCCTGTTCGAGCAGGGGCAGCTTCTCTTCACCACCCGGAAGCGGCTCCTCCCCACCTACGACGTCTTCGACGAATCCCGCTACTTCGAGCCCGGGAAGGAAAGTCTTCCCTTTACCTACAGAGGGCTGCGGCTGGGGATCACCATC
>JAJYKH010000396.1 GCA_021788685.1 Deltaproteobacteria bacterium
GGCCGGTGCCCCCGTATTTCCGGGTGGTGGAGCCGTCCGCCTGGGTGAATTTTTCGAACACGGCCTGCTGCCGCTCGGGCGGGATGCCGATCCCGCTGTCCTGCACGGCAAAGCGGACCGCGGCCTCCCCTTCCCCGCCCCCCGCCTGCTCGGCCCGCAGCTCGATCCGGCCCTTTTCCGTGAACTTGAGGGCATTGCCCAGCAAGTTGATCAGGACCTGCTTCAGCCGGTTGCTGTCCCCCAGCACCGGCGCGGCCAGCCGTTCGTCGCAGGAGACCACCAGGTCCACCCCCTTGCCCCGGGCCGGAATCCGGAAGAGGTTGCCCGTCATGGCGACCACCTCGGGAACCGCGAAGGGGAGCTTTTCGAGTTCCACCTTGCCCGCCTCGATCTTGGCCAGGTCGAGGATGTCGTTGATGAGGGCGAGCAGGCTGTTTGCGGCCGAGCGGATGGTGGCGGCAAACTCCGCCTGCTCCCCGGCCAGCTCCGTTTCGGCGAGCAGCTCGGAAAAACCGATGATGGCGTTGAGCGGGGTGCGCAGCTCGTGGCTCATGTTGGCCAGGAACTCGCTCTTGAGCCGGCTCGCCTCCTCGAGGCGGGCATTGGCCGCCCGCAGCTCCGCGGTCTGGCGGGCGATCTCGTTCTCCAGCTTGCGGGCGTACTCCTTTTCCCGCTCCTGGAGGAGGCAGTACTGGCGGTAGTTATCCTCGATGAGCTGGTGGTGCTGGCGCTTGAGAACGTCGATCTGGCGGAGGATCTGCTGATTTTCGAGCTGCAGGTCCTCCTTGTCCTTGCGAAGGAGGGCCAGCTCGATTGCATTGGGAAGGAGGTTTGCCAGGGCGGGATCGGTGGCCGGATCGCCGCCGCCCGCGGGGCGGAGCACCAGCACCAGATCGAGCCGCGGCACCGCCATGGCATAGAGGGGCTGACCGGGGCCGGCGACCGGCACTGGGCCAGGTCCCTGCGAAGCGGCGGCAAACAGCTCGGCTGCGGCAGCCTTGGGTCTCAGCGGTGCCCCGGGCGGCAGCACGGCGCCGCCCCGGGTGTGGAGCTGAAGCTCCCAGGCGGGGACCAGCGCCTGCATAACAGCCAAAAAGGCGAGCAGCTCCTCCTCGTCGTCGACGAGGTCCGCGAAAACGTCGTCGAGGCCGATTTCCTTCATACGCCGGCGTCAGTCTCGTAGAGGTCCTTGGCCTTGGCCATTTCCTGGGGGAGGTCCCGGACGATGATCTTGTAATTGGCCATCATGTTCCGCACGTGCCGGACCAGGGGCGGCGGCAGCGGATCGATCTTGCCCGGGATGGTGGTGTAGCCCAGCTTGCCGGCCATGTACTCGGCCAGCTGCAGAATGCTCGTGGCACTGGTAAGCGGAAATTTCCGCTCATGATCGTGGTGGCAGCGGACCGCCGCGAGCACCTCGTCGGGCAGCTTCCAGTCCCGGGCGAGCGCGACCCCCACCTGGCAGTGATCGGTGCCGATCGCCTTCTGCTCGCAGGTCATGAGAGACTCCTCGCCTTGCCGGTACATGGCGCAGGCGGCGAGCAGCTGCTCCTCCTGGAGCTGGTCTTCCACGATGAGGCCGATGTCGTGGATGATCCCTGCCAGGAAGTAATCCTCCCCCTCCCGGCCGAAGATGCGCTTGGCGATCATTTCGGCGAGGATGGCGACCGTCGCCGAGTGGAGCCACAGGTTCTTGCGGGAGAACCCCTCCCCTTCCCGGCCGGTGAACAGCTGGCGCAGGGCCTCCACCGTCACCAGATTGCGAAGGTTTTTCATGCCGACGTAGACCACCGCCTTGGAGATGGACTCCACCTTGCTCACCAGGCCGAAGTACGGGCTGTTCACCAGCCGGAGCAGCCGGGTCACCAGGACGGGATCGAGCCGGATCACCTCCTCGAAATCCTGCATGGTGCTTTTCTCGGAATTGACGAGCTGCGTCACCCGGATGGCGACGTGAGGCAAGGTCTTGAGGCTGGTGAATCGATTGATGAGCTCTTCGGCGGTGGGCATCTGGAAAGTGGCGCGGGAATATCGTGGAAGAGCGGCTGGGCTCAGCTGGTGGGGAGCTGGCCGAGCATCCGCGCCAGCTCGGGGAGAAGGATCTCGACCCGGCCGAGATCCCCGGCCATCCCCGCCTTCTCCATTTCGTAGGCCAACCGGGACAGCCCGGCCATACCCAGGCTGGCGGCCGCCCCTTTGATGCTGTGGGCGGCCTCCCCGGCCGCCTCGCCGTCACCGGCCGCCACCCCCTTCCGGATCCGCTCGAGATCGGCCCGGGAGGAATCGCGAAGCAGGGCGAGCAGCTCCCGGAGCATCTCCTCGTCGTCACAGGCCTGCTCAAGAGCGAATTGGCGGTCCCATTCGATATCGGCCATCAGGTTCTCCTTGCAGGGCGGGCAGGCGGCCCGGCCCCTGAACGACTTACCATGTTTGAAGTGGCCTTTCAACAGGTTCCCTGAATCCGTGACGAGGGTTGGGCTCGTTGGACCGATCGCATCGAATCGATGCCTCATGGCACTGCGGCCGAGCCATGGTTTCACCCGTCGCCCTTCGGGGCGCCCGTCCGCACGCCATCTCCTTTGTCGGCAACCGTTTCGATAGAGCCCACTCTACTCGAACGGTCGCCTTCGCGGATCTGGCGCACGGACGAACGCTCACGGATTCAGGGTTCGGGGTGAAAAGCGCCCGAATCGGGCCCCTCAGAAGGACAGCTCCGGAAAACGCGACGCGAGCAGCCGGCGGATGTCGGCGGCCGGCACCATGCCCTCCCGCAGCAGAAGCGGCTTGCCATCTTTCAGAGTCCGGATGGTGGAGGGGAGCCCGCCGGGCG
>JAJYKH010000397.1 GCA_021788685.1 Deltaproteobacteria bacterium
CCCACCCGCTTCCTCTTGACATTCCTTCCCGACGCCCCATAGCATGAAGGAAACCGGCCAGCACACGCCTGGGAATCGAAAATGTGAAGCGGGTCTGCCAAGCCGGCACACGGCCGAATCCGCGGAAGCTGTTCTTCCCCGAGGCATATTCCCCCGGAGAAGCCCCAACAGGCTTCTCCCCCCTTCAAGTCCGGAGCATCGGCCCGGCGCGATCCCCCCTTTGACATTCCAGCAAGTGTCAGCCCCTTTCGAGGGAGGGCTCGCCATCTCTTCATTCCGCAAATCACCCAGGAGAAACCCAGCCCATACCCGAGAACACGAAGCCCTCAGCCGCCGCTGAAAGGAGGTGAACGCACAACAAAAGAGTGACCGGCCTTTCGAGCAGCACAACCATGCGTTTTAGCTACAACGCAAATATCAATGCTCAAGGAGGTCTCTTATGAAACGCTTTCATCTGTTCTCGACGATGGTTCTGCTCGTGGGCGCCATTGGCGGTTTCCCCGTGATGGCGGCGGCGGAGCAGGTTTTCACGAGGCTCACCGGCTTTCAGGAGGCCCCGCCGGCCGCCACGAACGCCAGCGGCGATTTCCTGGCCAGGATCAACAACAACGAGCAGTCCATCGACTACACCCTGACCTATCAAAACCTGGGGAGCAACGTGCGCATGGCCCAGGTCCACCTGGGCCAGCCCGGGGTGAACGGCGGGGTCAGCGTCTGGCTGTGCACGACTCCGAACGCACCGGTCCAGGCGCCGGTCGACACCCCGATGTGTCCCCAGAGCGGGGTGGTGACCAGGACGATCGAGCCGGCGGACGTGGTGGGCCCGGGCAATCAGGGTCTCGAGCCCGAGGACATGGCTGAGCTGATTCAGGCCATCAGGGCAGGGGTGACGTACGCCAACGTGCACACCCAAAACTTTCCCGATGGGGAGATCAGGGGGCAGATCCAGTAGTGACCCTTTCCAGGCCACCGGGCAACGCAGCAATCAGGCGAAAAGACCGTTTCCGGAGGACACGAGCTACCAGTCGAACCGAAACCGGCCCAGGTAGTCCCGCAGCTTGTGCCTGTTCTCCGGCGCCAGCTCCGGGCAGTCGTCGATTCCCTTGCCCCCCTCCGCCGCCAGGGCGGCAAAAACCATGCAGGTGGGCTGGCCGCACCGGCCGCAATTGGTCTTCGGGAGCAGCTTCACGATCTCCATGACCTGCGGCCGGGGGGCCGCGGTGAAGCTCGGGGTGATCTCGCCCCGCTTGGTCCAGGCCTCGTTGATCTCCCGCTGGAGCCAGGAGAGGATCCTCTCCGCCTCGGCCGGGTCCTTGATGGCGTTGATGGCGATCCGGTCCGCGTGCACGGTGATGAGCTTGCCCTGGGAGCGGAAGGTGACCGCGGGCGGCTCCCTCACGTAGATGGAGCCCCCCAGCACCGCGTTCAGGTAGGGAATGGCCGCGCCCACGTCCTGCTCCAAATGGGCGATGCAGTGGAGGCTCTGCGCCTCGGGGCGGCAGGCGACATTCGTGAATTCCATCCGGTAGGACTTGAGCAGCATGCTCACCTCCTCAAGAATGAGAGGGCCAGGAAATAGCCGCCCAGGGCCCCGATCGCCACGGCCGCCAATTTGCGCGCGCCGGCGACCAGATTCCGGCCGGCCCGGCTGTGCAGCACTTCCATGGTGCGGGCGCTGAACATGCCGCAGACCACCAGCGGCAGGCAGTGGCCAAGACCGAAGAGCACCAGCATGGCCAAACCGGCGTGCTCTTCACCGGGATGCCCGGCACCACCTCCCTGTTTGCAGCCTCACCCGCCCCGGCGGAGCCGGTAAGGACCAGGAGCAAAGCCAGCGAGAACATCAGGCTCCATCGTTCCTTCATGATCACTCCTTTCCCGTCTGAAATCGTTTCGCCTTCCACCCCCGTCCGGCACCGCCTGTGCCCGGCGGGGATACACCGGTGCCCGGCCGGCCGCACCTCAGAGTGGCAGGTTTCCCGGCATCCCCTCGACAAAGGTCCTGATCTCGTCCCGCACCCGGCGGTAGGGCGCCAGCCGCTCCTCCTCGGTTTTCGCCCCGGCGGCGAGCCGGGGGGGATCGGGGAAGGAGCGGTGCAGCCGCCTGGCCGCGCCCGGAAAAACCGGGCAGGTCTCGGCGGCGTGGTCGCAGAGGGTGATGACCAAGTCGAAATCCCGGGCCGGCAGCTCGTCCAGGATCTTGGAATACTGGCCGGCGAGGTCCACCCCTGCTTCGGCCATGACCCGCGCCGCGTCCGGGTTCATGCCGTGCTTCTCGATCCCGGCCGAATACGCCTCCAGCACGCCGCCCTTGAGCCGCCGCGCCCAGCCTTCGGCCATCTGGCTGCGGCAGGAGTTACCGGTGCAGAGGAAAAGGACCCTCACCCTGCTTTTTTCCATCTTTTCAGCCTCCCTGGAACCACTTGCCGGATTGGGCCGACCCCATTACCATGTTCGTACCTTTTCGAAAAGGAGCCACCATGCACATCGACTGCTACCTGGCCCCCGGCTGCGGTTCGGAGCAAGGTCTGCGGGAGAGCATTCAGGCCGCCCTCCGGGGCGAGGGGGTCGAGGCCGAAGTCCGCTTTCACCGGATCGAGGCCGGCGAAGCCGAGCGCCTGGGATTGCGGGGTTCGCCATCGGTGCTCATCGATGGCGAGGATATCCAGCCCGCCGCCGTGGCCGGCTTCGCCTGACGGATGTTTACCGACGAGTCCGGGCGGCTCGGAAGCATTCCCTCGGTCGGGACCCTGCGGCAGGCGATCCGGGAGAATCGGCGCCCCTCCTGATCCGTCTCCGGAGCTCCTCCGGCCCACGCCTCACATTTTGC
>JAJYKH010000398.1 GCA_021788685.1 Deltaproteobacteria bacterium
TCGAAAACAAGTACCCGCCCCTGGACCCGGCACGGGCCAGGGGAATCGAGTACATCGTGGTCCTCGGCAGCGGCCATATCTCGGACAAAAGGCTGCCCGTCACCAGTCAGATCGACAAGGCCGCCCTTGCCCGGCTGACGGAGGCAATCCGCCTTCAGCGGCTCCTCCCCGGCAGCAAGCTCCTCCTTTCGGGCGGAGCCGTTTCTGACCCGGTTCCCGAAGCCGAGGTCATGGCTGGCACGGCGAGAGCACTCGGGGTCCCAGCCAATGCGATCTCCCTGGAGGACCGGTCCCGGGACACCGAGGAGGAGGCCCATCTGATCAAAGGAATGGTCGGCGGCCGGCCCTTTGTCCTGGTCACCTCCGCCGCCCACCTGCCGCGCTCCATGGCCCTTTTCGAGCACCTGGGCATGAAGCCGCTCCCCGCGCCGGCGGATCACGGGATCAAGGAAAACGGTCTGACCCGACCACTTGATTATTTCCCCGAGCCCGGCAATATCGCCAAATCGGAAGCGGCGATCCACGAATACCTGGGAATGGCCTGGGCCAAGCTGCGCGGCTCCATCTAGGGAAACGCCCACAGGCACCAAATCTGCTGCATCATTCCTTTTCGCATTACGGCTGTATAGCGAGATGGCCTTTCCCTCGCATCTCCGCACCTGTGAACGTTTCCGGCCGTGATTGGCCTCTTGAGGTCGATCCTTCCCAGCGCAAGGAGCCAAAAGATCATGACCGACTACCTGGTACGGGCCATCACCGAAGCGGAGCACTTCCGGGCGCTTGCCTGTCTTTCCACCGGGCTGGTGGCCGAGGCCTGCCGCCGGCATGGGACCTCCCTCACGGCCTCGGCGGCACTGGGCCGTGCCCTTACCGGCGGAGCCCTCATGGGGGCGCTTCTCAAGACCGGAGGCCGGGTGGCCCTCAAGCTCGAGGGCAACGGCCCCCTGCGCAAGATTCTCGTGGAGGCGGACCACAATGGTGCGGTCCGGGGCTACGTGGCCGAGCCGCAGGCGGATGTTCCGCCCCGGCCGGACGGCAAGCTCGACGTGGCGGCCGGGCTGGGCCAGGCCGGCTTTCTCACCGTGGCCAAAGACCTGGGCATGCGGGAGCCCTATCGGGGCATTGTCCAGCTCTACACCAGCGAGATTGCCGAAGACCTGGCCTATTACTTCTCCGAATCGGAGCAGATCCCGTCGGCGGTGGGCCTGGGCGTGTACCTGGAGCCAGGCGGCGCGGTCGGCGCGGCCGGCGGCTTCCTGGTCCAGGCCCTCCCTGCGGCGGACCCGGGGGCCACCGACGGGCTGATCGCCCAGATCGGCCGCATGCCGCCGCTCACCGACCTGCTCCGGGAGGGGAAGACGCCCGAGGAGGTCCTGGGTCTCATCTTTGACGGGATCCCCTTCAGGATTCTCGAAAAACACGCCCTCGCCTTCCGCTGCTCCTGCAGCCGGGAGCGGATGGAGCGGGCGCTCCTTTCCCTCGGCCGGGAAGAGATCGATTCCCTGATCGCCGAGCTGGGCGAGGCGGTGGGCACCTGCGAATTCTGCGGGGAACGCTATCAGCTCAGCCGGGAAGAGCTGGAGCGGCTCTCCCGCCAGCTTTCCGCCCATTGATTTCCATTGTCATCCATTGGCGGTCCCCTTCTGCTTCGAGGCGGGTCCGCCCTCAAGAATTCAATCAAGAGCTGACCATTCACGGGAGCCTCACTGTGGAAAATGAAAAACCCATTGCCGCCGGCCATTCCAGCTTCGAGCTGATCCGGCCGGAGCTGCTGTTCCCCGCCCTGGCGCTGGGGGAAAACACCATCTTCTTGGACGTGGCCTGCGGCGCGGGCCAGTATGCCCTTGCCGCGGCCAGGCGCATCGGCCCGGCGGGAATGGTCCACGCGGTGGACCTCTGGACTGAGGGGATCGACCGGCTCCAACGGGCCGCGGCCGACAAGGGGCTGGACCGGATCGCCGCGCAGGTGGCGGACGTGAGCCGGCATATCCCCCTGCCCGACCGGGAGGCCGACGTGGCCCTCATCGCCACGGCCCTTCACGATCTCAAGGAAATCGGTGCCCACGGCGGCACCCTCCGCGAGATCGCCCGCGTGCTCAAGCCCGGCGGCCTGCTCGCGGTGGTCGAGTTCAAGACGGTCGAGCCCCCGCCCGGTCCGCCCCGCCGGATCCGGCTCGCCCCCGAGGAGGTCGAGGAGATGGCCGGGCCGCACGACTTCCGCCGGGAACGGCTCCTGGATGTGGGCCCGTCCACCTACCTGCTGCTCCTTCGCCGGAGGGAATAAGCGGCACCGAAGCCAAACCGGAATGCCGGCGCCCGCCTGCATTCCGGTTCTACTGGAGGGCACCGCAAGCCGGGCTGCGCCCTCGGGCCCTGGCCTGCTGATACAGATCCAGGGCCGCGGGCATCTTCGCTTCCAGGCTGCGGATGCGCGCCTCATCGGTGGGGTGGGTGGAAAGAAAGGCCGGCGGTTTGGGTCCGCCCTGCTTCATCATTTTTTGCCAGAGCCGGATCGCTTCCCGCGGATCGAACCCCGCCTCGGCCATGTAGCCGAGGCCCAGGGTGTCGGCCTCCGATTCCTCGGCGCGGCTGAATGGCAGGATGATCCCCACCTGGGCGCCAAGGCCCATCAGGGACATGAGCTGCTGGCTCTGGGCGGTTTGCCCGCCCATCATGCCCAGGAGCTGAAGTCCGCTCTTGGTGGCGAACTGGGTGGAGAGGCGGGCATTGGCATGCTGGGCCTCCACGTGGCCGATCTCGTGGCCGATCACCGCGGCCAGCTCGCCGGGGGTGGTGGCCACC
>JAJYKH010000037.1 GCA_021788685.1 Deltaproteobacteria bacterium
CTGCCAGCTGCTCACCGAGGCCGGGTACGAATTCATGGCCCCCAAGGGGGCCTTCTATCTCTTCCCCCAGTCGCCCCTGGCGGACGAGGTGGCCTTCGTCCACCTCCTGCGGGACCAGCGGGTGCTCGCGGTGCCCGGGCGGGGGTTTGGCCGGCCCGGCTACTTCCGGCTCGCCTTCTGCGTGGAGGATGAGGTGATCGCCCGCTCGGCCGGGGCCTTCAAGCAGGCGATGGCCGCGGCCCGGGGGTAGAAAGCCTCCCGCTTTCCTGGGGTGCCACCTTTTCCCGGATGGATTCGAAAAGGTGATCAGGTGCGGGGCCAGCCGCCGAAGCGGCCCGGGTCGGCAAGGACCCGCCACAGCCGGTCGGTGATCTCGTCGATGTCCGCTTCCGTCACGGAAAGGGGGAGCCAGAGGTAGACCACGTTGCCCAGGGGGCGCAGCAGGATGCCTTCCTCCAGCCCCTGCAGGTGCAGGGGCCAGGCCACCCGGTCCGCCGGGGGGAACCCCTCCTTCGTCTTCCTGTCCTTTACCAGCTCAATTGCCGCCACCGTCCCCAGGAGCCGCAGGTCCCCCACCCAGGGCAGCTCCCGGAGCCGTGCCATTTTTCGGTGGAGATAGGGAATGGTCCGCCCCAGGCGGCCGAAGACATCCTCCTCGGCAAACACCCGGAGAGACCCCAGGGCGGCCGCCACCCCCAGGGGGTTGCCGGTGAAGGTGTGGCCGTGGAAGAAGGTTCGCCCCTCGGCGTAGTCGCCGTAAAAAGCTTCGTAGACCTCGTCGGTGGTGAGGGTGGCGGCGAGCGGCAGGAAGCCGCCGGTGAGCCCCTTGGAGAGGCAGAGGAAGTCGGGGGCGAGATCGGCGTATTCCAGGGCGAACATCCGGCCGGTGCGGCCGAAGCCGGTGGCCACCTCGTCGAGAATGAGATGCACCCCGTGCGCCCGGGCCAGGTCCGCCGCCTTCTGCAGATAGGCGGGGGGATAGATGTTCATGCCGCCCGCCGCCTGGAGGAGGGGCTCAAGGATGAAGCCCGCGATGTGCTTCCCTTCCCGCTCCAGCAGCTCTGCGAAGGGGGTCAGGCACTCCAGCCCGCATTCACCCCGCTCCTTCCCCATGGGGCAGCGGTAGCACTCGGGGGCGGGCAGCCGGTAGGAGTCGAAGAGCAGGCCGGCGAAAGCCTGGTGGAACTCAGGCACCCCGCCCAGGCTCATGGTGCCGATGGTGTCGCCGTGGTACCCCCGCTCCAGGGCCACGAACCGGTTGCGCTCGGGGTGGCCGGTCTGGCGCCAGTACTGGAGCGACATCTTGATGGCGATCTCGCAGGCGGTGGAGCCGTTGTCGGAATAGAAGACCTTGGCGAGCCCCGGCGGGGTGATCGCGACCAGCCGCTCGGCAAGCTCGATGGCGGGCGGGTGGCTGAACCCGGCGAGAAGCACCTGCTCCAGCCGGTCGAGCTGCTCGTGGACGGCCCGGGCGATGGTCGGGTGGCGGTGGCCGTGGAGGATGCACCACCAGGAGGAGATGGTGTCGTAGTAGCGCCGGCCCTGAAGGTCGTACAGGAAGAGCCCCTCCGCCCGCTCGATGACCGGCAGCTCGCGACGGGCGTAGTCCTTCATTTGGGTGTATGGATGCCAGAGGCAGCGCCGGTCCCTCTCCGGCAGGCTCATCTCAGACATCGGCATCCTCCAGCCGGTACACCGCCGGATGGTGGCGGTGCTGCTCGGCAACATCGAGGCCGTAGCCGACCAGAAACCCCTCCGCCACCGCAAAGCCGATGTAGTCGATCGCCACCTCCACCTCCCGCCGCTCCCGCTTGTCGATGAGGGCGCAGACCCGCACCGAGCGGGGCTGCCGGCGCCCGAGCAGCTCCTGGAGGCTGGCGAGTGTGCGGCCGGTATCCACGATGTCTTCCACCAGCAGGAGGTCCTTGCCGGCAAGCTCCAGCTCCACGTCCTTGGTGAGCTGCAGGTCCCCGGACGAAGTCTGGCTGCCGTAGCTCGCCACCCGGATGAAGTCGATTTCCAGGGGGAGGTCGATGGCGCGCACCAGGTCGGCGGTGAAAATGAAGGCCCCCTTAAGGATACCGATCACCACCAGCCGGCGGCCGGCATAATCCCGGGTGATCGCCGCCCCCAGCTCCGCCGTTCGGCGGGCAATGTCGTCAGGGGAAAGAACGAGCTTCATGGGTTAGGGATGGATGTTCGGGACTGGCCGGATGGTTTCGCTCCATGATACCCGGGCCGGCAAAACTCTCAAGGTTTTCAACAGGGAGAAAAATTTGACGCCTTCGGGGCCGCCTCCTTACAGTGGAAGGTGACGGGCCTGGCTGCGAGCGGGTGCCGCCGCGGGATATCACCAGCAAGGAGGCGAGCATGCAAAAATACATCTGTGAGGTGTGCGGCTACATCTACGACCCGGCCGCCGGCGATCCCGACTCCGGAGTGGCGCCGGGCACCGCGTTCGAGGATCTCCCCGCCGATTGGGTCTGCCCGGTCTGCGGCGCCACCAAGGACCAGTTCTCCCCGACGGACTAAAGCGTCGCGGCCCAGGATTGTCGGCCTCGCAAGATGCCGCTCCGCCGAGGGCTCGCGCTGTTCGGCTTCTTTTTTCTCTTTCGCCGCGCGAGGTTGCGATGCCATCACGCGTCGAAACCGGCGGTGATCTCCTGCCAGCACTTGTCCAGCTCTTCGTTGAACGCCCGGACGAAGTCGAAAAGGTTCACGTCGAGGAACGGCTTGTGCTGTTCCCGGATGAGGACCCAGGCAAAGGACTCCAGGATGGAGCCGTTATTCTTCCGGCGGCCCAGGCTGCAGCCGCGCTCGGTGGCGAAGAGGTCGGCGAGGTGGACCAGGGCCACGGGCAGGACCGATTCCCCGCTCGCGTCTTCCGGCTGGTGGTGGAGGCGCATCACCTCCAGGTAGACCGGCGGCAGGCCCAGGTATTCCCCCAGCCATTTGCCGGCTTGGCCGTGGCCGGTGCCGATGTAGTCGGTTTCGTTCCTCTCCAGGCGGCTGGCCAGCTCCGATTCAGGCCGCAGCAGCTGCGGATAGAAGCCGGGCTCGAGCACGTCGAGGGCCAGGATGCCCATGTCGTGGAGCAGCCCTGCCACGTAGACGTCAGTCGCCATGTCGAGGCGGATGATCTCCTTGAGCAGCTCGGCGATGCGGCCTACGGCGACCCCGTGGTTCCAGAACTGGCGGCCGAGCGAGCGGTGATTGCCGAAGACCGTGGCCCCTTGGGCGGCTTCCAGGGCCTCGGCGACCATCTTTCGGACATGCTGGATGCCGACGATCACCATGGCGTGGGGCACGGAAATGACCGGGCAGGAGCGGCGGAAGAAGGGAGAATTGGCCACCTGCAGCATCTTGGCGCTGAGCACCGGATCAAGCGCGATCAGCTCGGCGAAAAACCGGGTATTGTCGCAGCTTCCCGCCACCAGGCTGGAAAGCTGGGCGGCCACCGCCGGATTGACGGCCAGGCATTTGTCCGTCTGCAGCCGCCGCTTGAGGATGGCGGCCGAAAGCCGGGATTTCTTCTCCGGCATGGGCGGCAGATCATGCGGCTTGGCGGATGTCTGGAGCGGCTCCGGTCTTTCCGGCTCCTTCAAGGGCGGCATCGGAATCGGCTCGGTGACCGGCTCCCCCTCCGGGGCAGCTCCAGCCTGCTTCACCGGGCCTTGGCCGGCCATCCGCTTGTTGGCCAGGTCGAGCCGGGTCACCAGGATTTCGCAGAACCGTTTATAGAATTTGAGCTGCAGGAAAACGCTCGAGGTGCTGACGATTTGGGGATCGACCATGAGCAGGTAGGCGTCGGTGGCGGTCCTGACCCCGGCGGTGCGCTTGCACTCGGTGACCAGGGCCATTTCCCCGAAGCAGTCGCCATCCCGGAGGGTGGTCAGCTCCAGGACTTTCCCGTCGGCGAGGGTTTTGAAAATGGAAACCTCCCCCTTCACTAGGATGTAGAAGACCATCTCGGTGGACCCTTCCTTGATGACCAGGGTGCCGGGGGGCACTTTCAGCCATTTGCTCACCGCCAGAAACTGCTTGAGCTCGTGTTCGTCGAAATCTCTGAAGAACTGGATCTTGCGCAGAAAGCGGGTCTGCTGGGCGAGGTCGCTTTCTTTTTTCCGGGTGTCCATGGCTCTCCGTGGAGTGGCTCCGGGGGGAATCCTGGCGAACTATAGCCCCGCCGCCGTTGGAGCGTCAACCCCGATGGCCGGTCCGGGGTCATTTGCCGATGCAGAACCGTTCGAAGATGGCGGCGAGCACGTCCTCGGTGGTGGTCTCGCCCACGATGTCCCCCAGGTGGTCGAGCCCCCCCTGCAGCTCGATGGCAAGCAGGTCGGGCGGCAAACCGGAGTCGAGCCCAGCCATGACGGTGCGGACCGCGGCCAGGGTCTTGCGGAGGGCCGCCTGGTGACGGAGGTTGGGGACGCAGGCGTGGACGGGGTCGCCGGGCAGGGACTCGCCGACCACCGCTGCGTGGATGGCCTCCTCCAGGGCGGGGAGCCCCTCCCCGGTCCGGGCGGAAATCATGACCGGGCCACGGTCGGCGTACGCCTCGCGGTAGGCGGCAAGATGGGCCTCGGCGGCGATGTCCGTCTTGTTGACGACGATGACCGCGGGCCTGTCCCCGATGCTTGCCAGAAGCGGCGCGTCGGCCTCGCCGGGCGGCTCCGAGCCGTCGAGGAGGAGGAGGACCAGGTCGGCAGCCGCCACTTTCTGCCGGGCCCGCTGGATGCCGATTTCCTCGACTGCCTCGCTGGCCTCCCGGATGCCCGCGGTGTCCACGATCCGCACCGGGATGCCCTTGATGTCGAGGATCTCCTCGATGGTGTCCCGGGTGGTTCCCGGCACCGCGGTGACGATGGCGCGCTCCTCCCGGAGGAGGCTGTTGAGGAGGCTCGATTTGCCGACGTTGGGCCGGCCCAGGATCACCACCGACACCCCCTCCCGGAAAATCCGGCCCCGTTCGGAAGAGCCGATCAGCTCCCGGAGAGGCGCCTCCGTCCGCTCCGCCAATTGCCGCCGGAGCGAGGCCGGGTCGATGATCTCCCCCTCCTCCTCCGGGAAATCGATGGCCACCTCGAGGATCGCCCGCAGCTCGACAAGCGTCTGGCGGATTGGTTCCACCCGCTCCTGGAGCCCCCCCTGGAGCTGGCCCACCGCGAGGGCCAATCCCTGTTCAGTGCGGGCCTCCAGCAGCTCCAGGACCGCCTCCGCCCGGGTGAGGTCGATGCGGCCGTTCAGGAAGGCGCGCTTGGTGAATTCCCCCGGCTCGGCCAGGCGGGCGCCGGCCGCCAGCACCGCCGCCAGGATCTGCTGGAGGACGAGATAGCTGGAGTGGCAGTGGATCTCCACCACATCCTCACGGGTGTAAGTGTGTGGGGACCGCATGTAGACGGCGAGGACTTCGTCGATGGGCGCGCCTGTTTCCGGGTGGTGAAGCCAGCCATAGGTGAGCTTGTGGCTGGCGGGACCAGACTGCGGCCGCCGGGGCTGAAAGAGCTGGCGGAGAATGGGAAGGGCGCGGCGGCCGCTCACCCGGATGATGCCGATGCCCCCGGGACCGGGGGGGGTGGCGATGGCCGCGATGGTGGGCTCGCTGGCGACGAGGCTCATAGGCGTGCTTTCAGCCGTCAGCGATCAGCTGTCAGCAAAAACAAAAGAGATGACCTGGGCTGCCGGGCGTATCCGCTTTGCCTGTTCGAGCTGGCTGACCGCTGACAGTTGATGACGGGCTACAGCTCTTACTCCTCCGCAGCCGGCTTGCTGTTTCTGCCGCCCCGCGGGGGCCGCTTCTTGCCTTTGCCGGGGAGGTAGATGAGGATTTTCTTGAACAGGCCGTCGCCCACGCTGCGGCTGCGGATGGCAGTGTCTTCCTGGAGGACCATGTGGACGATGCGGCGCTCCGCCGGGTTGAGGGCCGGGATGCTCCGCGTGCGGCCGCTTTCCTTCACCTCCGCCGCCAGGCGCCGGGCCATCTCTTCGAGCTCCTGAGTCCGGTCTTCCCGGTAATTGCCGGCGTTGATGGAAAGGGAGACCTTCTCGGGGTGCTTCTTGGTTATCATCTTGCGGAGCAGGTACTGGATGTTGTCGAGGGTCTGGCCGTCCGGGCCGATGATCGCCTCCACGTTCTCCCCGGTGATCTGCGCAAGGATTTTGTTGCCGTCCTGGCTCATTTCCACCCGGGCCGGCAAACCCATGAGCGCAACCAGGCGGGAGAGATCGCCCTCTACGTCGGCCATGATGGCGGTCACATCCTGAGGGGGGTGTTCTTCCCGGGGAGGGACGGGCTCTTTCGGGACCGGAGTCGGGCGGGCGGGCGCCGGCTCCGGCGGGGCGGCCTTGCTTTTCCGGCCGGGCCTGGGGGCGGGTGAAATCTCCTCCCTGGCTTCACCCTTTAAGGAAACCAGGATCTTGGCCTTGCGCCGGCACAGGCCGAAAATGCCCGCCGACCCCGTGGAGGCGATCTCGATGTTGAGCTGGTCCTGTGGGACGTTCAGCTGGCTGCAGGCGTTCTTGATCGCCTCGCTCACATCCTTTCCGGTGTATTCCATTTTGGTCGACATCGTCGGGTCTCCCAGGATCAGAAGCCGTTTCCGCCCTCCGGCGCGGCCGTTTTCGTTCCTCAGTCCTCGGCGGCGGTCTGCCGGTTAATTACGTACTGCTGGGCCATGGAGAGGAGGTTGTTGACGAACCAGTAGAGAACAAGCCCGGAGGCGAAATTGATGAACATGAAGGTGAATACCACCGGCAGAAAGAGCATCACTTTGGCTTGAGTGGGGTCGGCGGACGTTGGGGTCATCTTCTGCTGCAGAAACATGCTGCCCCCCATGAGCAGCGTGAGCACCGGCAAACCGCCCAGGTAGGGGATGTGGAAGCCCAGGTACAACCGATCAGGGGCCGACAGGTCGTTGATCCACAGCACGAAGGGGGCGTGGCGCAGCTCAATCGTCAGCAGCAGCACCTTGTAAAGGGCGAAGAAGACCGGAATCTGCAGGATCATGGGCAGGCAGCCGCCCAGCGGATTGATCTTGTAGGTTTGGTAGAGCTTCATCATCTCCTGGTTCAGCCGCTCCCGGTCGTCGCCGTATTTCTCCTTGAGCTTGGCCATTTTGGGCTGGAGCTTCTGCATGGTCCGCATCGACTTCATCCCCTTGTGGGCAATGGGCCAGAAGAGGAGCTTGACCACGATGGTGACCAGGATGATCGCCACGCCGTAATTGCCCACGAAACCATAGAAGAAATTGAGCAGGTACAGCATGGGCTTGGCGAGGAAGTCGAACCAGCCGAAATTGACGATCGCCGCCAGGTTGTGGTCCATGGCTTTGAGAAGCGAGAGCTTCTTGGGGCCGAAGAAAGCGGTGTACTCGAACTGGCTGCGCCCCTGGGGCGGGATGAGGGCGGCATTTTCGGTGAGCAGGATGGTCGTCTTGTCCGTATCGCCCACCGAGAGCCGCACCGATTGCTGGTCGGGAACGGTCGGGAGCACTCCGAGCATGAAATAGTGGCCCTCGTAAGCGGTCCATTGGATCTGGCCGTTCAGGGTCAGCCCGCCGCTTTCCAGCTCTTTGGGCTTGACCTCGCGGAGGGAATTGTCCAGATACAGGGCGGGGCCGTTAAAGAGAAACCGGGCGGATTTCGCCGACGAGAAGGGCCTGCCGGTGAGCCGGAGGTAAGGCGACCCCTGGAGCGGCTGCCCGGAGGTGTTGTGGACGTCCACCCTCAATCCGATCCGGTAGTCGTTGCTGCTGAAGCGGAAGGTTTTGGTGATTTCCAGTCCGGAGGGCAGCCTGCTGGTGAGCACCAGCTGCTCTTCCCCCTTTCCGTCGGTGAGGGTGACCCTTTGCCGATCGGCCTCGAACACCGGCACCCAGGTTTTGTCAGGTTCGACCCCCCAGGTGAAGTAAAGCGGCAGCTCCGAGGGCAAATTGGTGGTGATCAGCTGCTTGAAATCCGACTGCGGGCTCAGGGTCTCCCGGTACTTCTTGAGCTTGAAGCTCTTGATCCCTCCGCCGTTTTCGGTGATTACCGCCGAATAGAGGTTGGTCTCGACTTTAATATCCCGTCCCTGTCGCCGCGGCTCCTGCGGAGCTTGAGGGGCGGCCACTTCGGCCGGGGCCGCGGGGGGCTGCGCCGGGGTGGTTTTCGTTTCGTGGGGTTGGACCCGCTGGGCGCCGGCCGGTGCTGCCGGAGGCGGCGGGGCGGTGGGAATGAAAAAGTATTGATACCCCAGCAGAATGGCCAGGGAGATGATGACGGCTAACAGGGCTCTTTTGGTTTCCATTATGGTGCTATCCTTGCGGGGCGGCCGGCCGGCGGATCATGCCGTCCGGTCCTTCACCGGATCGAAGCCGCCGGGGTGAAAGGGGTGACAGCGCAGCAGCCGGCGCAACGCGAGCCAGCAACCGCGCAGGGCGCCATAGCGCTCCACGGCTTCGAGGGCATACTGGGAGCAGGTGGGGTAGAAGCGGCAGCGCGGCGGCAGCAGGGGCGAAAGCCAGCGCCGATACAAGCGGATGAGGGCGAGGCATGCGTTCTTCACGATTTCTTCCGCTCCGCGTTGTCGTTCCGCCCGCCTCCTTTCCGGGGCGGCTGAGGGGGATGCGGCCGCTTGCTCATGACCTGCCGCACCACCTGCTCGATCTCCTGCGGGCTGTTGGGGGCGAAGCCGCTCCGGATGGCAAAAACCACATCCATGCCGGTGCCGGGGGGAATGGCCACGATCCCGCACCAGTCGATAAAGGAACGGTGGTGGCGGTAGAACTCCCGGACGATCCTCTTGAGCCGGTTGCGCCGGACGGCTGATTTGACCCCGTGCACGCTGATGCCGAGCCGATGTTCCCCCACTTGGTTCGCTAGAAAGATCAGGCTGAAGTGATCGCCGCGCAAGCGCAGGCCCTGAGCATAAACCCGCCGGTATTCCCAAGGTTGGCGCAGCAGGCTGGATTTGGGCAGCGCGAGGGACGGCACGGGCGAACAGGTGCCGGCTGCGGCTAAAAGGAGGCCGGCGGGAGGAATCAGACGGCCAGCCGCTTGCGGCCCTTGGCTCGACGCCGGTTGATGACCGCCCGGCCGTTTTTGGTCTTCATCCGGGTCAGGAAGCCATGGGTACGATGACGCTTGGTGTTGCTCGGTTGAAAGGTTCTCTTGCTCATGATCTCTTCCTTGTTCTTTCATTTCCCGGTCCAGCCTTCCCGGGGCCTTTCTGAAACAGAGACGCCAAGGCTGCCGCTCCGGCTGCGGAGGTCACTGCTGAGGGCGGACCTTGGCGACGACATCTGCCTCGATGTTTAAACGTGACACTTTAACCATACCATGAAAAACATGTCAAACGGAAAAACCGGGGGAAGTCCGGGGGTGGCGGCAGGTCAAGGGCCGGCGGATTTTTTCAGGGCCTCGGCCTGGCCGTGCTCGTTGGCCGGATCCGATTCGGCCTGGAGCCGGTCGAGGCCGAACAGCGAGCGCGCCATGTCCAGGCGCGCCTGTTTCTCCTCGGGGGTGACCTCAGCCTTGAGAAAGAGAATGGGGTCATGGAGGAGCTTGCTGATGATGGCCCCGGTCATCATCTGGAGGGATTTTTCCTGCTTGGGCGTAAGGTCCCGGAACAGGGTCATGGTTTTGGCCAGCTCGCTTTCCCGGATGGTTTCGGCCTTCTGGCGGAGGGCGGTGATCGTGGGGGCCACTTCCATGCCTTCCAGCCACTGCACGAACTTGAGGGTTTCCTCCTCGACGATTCGCCCTGCCTTGACCGCCTCTTTCTCCCGTTCGCCCTTGTTGAGCTCGACCACGTTCTTCAGGTCGTCAATGTCATACAGGTAGACGTTGTCGATCTGGTTGAGCTCGGGATCGAGATCGCGGGGGACGGCGATGTCGATAAGGAAGAGCGGCTTGTTCTTGCGCAGCCGCATGACCGGCTTGACGTCGTCCCTCTTCAGGATGAGATCCGGGGCGCCGGTGGAGCTGATAAGGATGTCCACGAGCTCGAGCTGGGGCACCAGCTCGGAGAGGCCCACTGCCGAGCCGTTGAAGCGGCGGGCCAGATTCACCGCCCGCTCCAGGGTGCGGTTGGCGACGATCACCTGGCTGATGCCCTGGGTGATGAGGTGCTCGGCGGCAAGCTCCGCCATTTCGCCGGCCCCCACCAGCAGCACCTGCTTGCCATCGAGCTGGCCGAAGATTTTTCTGGCGAGCTCGACGGCGGCATAGCTGATGGAGACGGCGCTGCCGCCGATGTTGGTCTCGCTGCGGATGCGCTTGGCCACCGAAAAGGACTTGTGCAGGAGCTTGTTAAGCACAACCCCGGTGTGCTGGCGCTCACTCGCTTCCCGGTAGGCCTGCTTGAGCTGGCCGAGGATCTGCGGTTCGCCTACGATCATCGAGTCGAGGCTGGCGGCCACCCGGAACAGGTGCTCGATCGCCTCCTGGCCCCGGTAGAAGTAACTGTACTGCTGGGCCTCCTCATCGGAGAGCTGGCTGCCGGCAAAGAGCAGCCCACGCACCGACCGGGCGGTGGCTGCCGGCTCCCGGCTCACGAAAATGGCCTCCACCCGGTTGCAGGTGGAAAGCAGGCAGCATTCCAGGCAGCCCGGAAGGCCCCTGATCTTGAGGAGCGGTAAGGTGCAGTCCCCGGAGACCGCGAGCTTTTCCCGCACGGCCACCGGCGCGGTCTTGTGGTTGACCCCCAGGACCTGAATGGTATCAGCCCACATACGTATGAACCCCCGTCAGGAGATAGCTCACGCCCCATAACGTGAACAGGGCGGCAGCGAAGCCGACGATGGTCATGATCGCCGCCCGCCGCCGCCGCCAGCCCATGGTCAGGCGCTGGTGGAGAAGGGCGGCGTAGAGGAACCAGGTGATGAGCGACCATGTCTCCTTGGGGTCCCAGCTCCAATAGGTTCCCCAGGCCTGCTTGGCCCAGATGGAACCGGTGATGATTCCCAGGGTGAGGAGTGGAAACCCGACGGCCAGGCAGTGGTGATTGAGGGCGTCCAGGGACTCCAAACTCGGCAGCCGGGAGTAAAAGATCCCGAAGCGCTTGCCCTTGATTTCCCGCTCCAGAAGCAGGTACATGACCCCTCCGCAGAAGGCGAGGGCCAGAAAACCGTTGGCGATGATGGCGATGCTGGCGTGGACCGGCAGCCAATCGCTCTTGAGGGCGGGCGGCAGCTCGGTCACGTTGCGGGAGGAAAGGGCGGCGATCAGCATGAGGAGCGAAATGAGGGGGGTCACGAACACCCCGAAATTCTTCACCCGGTACCGCCAGCGGAAGGAGAGAAAGCCCCAGGTCACCGACCAGGCAAAGAAGGAGACCGCTTCGTGGTTGCTGGTGAGCGGCGTATGCCCAGCCTCAAAGTAGCGGACCACCAGCGTCGCCGTATGGAGGAGCCCCGCCCCGAGAAGCAAAGAGCGGGCCGCCAGGCGGACCGATGGGTTCTGGGTGGCGAAATAGACCACGTAGACGATGGTCGCCAGGAGATACCCGCCGAAAGTGACTTGAAAAAGAAGATAGCTCATGCTCAGGCGCTCCCTGCGGATTGGAATTGCAATTTGAGCCGGTTCAGGCAGGTGCGGCCGATGGCCTCGGGCAGGACTGCCTGCAGATGGGCCTCGATCTTGAGCCATTCCCCTGTCCGGAGCCAGAGGGGCATGTCAGGATGAAGGAGGCTTTCGAAGAGGGGTTTGTTGGCCGTGGTCGGCCATTCCTGCTCGAGAATGATGGCCCGCAGTTTTCCCAGGAGGTCGAGGTAGAGGGCGTATTCCGGTCCGAACTGCTCCTCCAGCTGCTCCCGGATCTGCTTGGCCAGGGCCGGGCTTTTGCCGCCGGTCGAGACCGCAATGGTCAGATCGCCCCGGCTGAGGATCGACGGCAGGATGAAGTTGCAGCGGTGGGGAACGTCGGCGATATTGAGGAGGATGTTGTCCTGCTCGGCCTCCTGCTGGACGGCTTCCTGGGTGGGCTCGTCATCGGTGGCGGCGATCGCCAGGAAGGCGCCGGCCAAGTCCCCCGGCCGGTAGGAGCGATCATGCCAGGCGATCCGGTTTTCCCGGTGGAGGGCGGCGAGCCTGGGGGTGAGCTCGGGGCTGACCACGGTCACCCGGGCGCCGCAGGCAAGCAGTCCTTTTACTTTGCGTTCCGCCACCCTGCCGCCGCCGATGACGAGGCAGGGGCGGCCGGCGATCTTCAGGTTGACCGGGTAATAGCGCATGCAGGAAAAGATTCTAACACACCGGAGAGATGGATAAAATGTAAAGACCGGATCCGGGGCGAAAAACAGGCTCATTTTACCACAGTTGACGCCCGCGACCAAATTTCTTTACTTCGAAAAGGAGAAGCGGCATGCATAAAGGAACCTTGACGATTTCCTCGTCACGGCAGATGGAGCTGATGGACCTCACCGCCCGGATCGAGGCGGAAGTGGGCAAGGCGGGGCTCGCGGAGGGGATTTGCGTCGTCTATACCCCGCATACCACCTCGGGGCTGACCATCAACGAGGGGGCTGATCCCGATGTGCGGAAGGATTTGATTTCGGTGATGCAGGAGATCGTGCCCCGGGACCATCCCTACCGGCACGCGGAGGGCAACTCTCCTGCCCATGCCATGGCCTCGCTCTTCGGCAGCTCGGTAACGATTTTCGTCGAGAACGGCCGGTTGCAGCTGGGGACCTGGCAGAAGGTTTTCTTCTGTGAATTCGACGGACCGCGCAGCCGCAGGGTGCACTGGCGGCTCTTGGGTGGGTAAGCGGTCACAGGGCACCGCGTTTCCTTTGTCAGCGGCCTATCCGCATACCTGGTGTATAGCGGATAATAGGCCGCTTTCGCGGGCAGCAAGCTGCATAAGGCCCTCTAAGCCCTTCGGGCAAGAGGGCCTAAATCTCGGCACCTTGCAACCGCTTACAAATTCCGCCATTGTTTGCCCCACCCTCTGTGCCGCCCCCGTGATCAGTTACCCCGGGTGACTGAGCCCCGGCAGGGTTACTTGCCCAGGCCCTTCCGCAGCAGCTCCAGCTCGCGCTGGCGCACGTAGCGGAGGAGCAGCTCTTCCTCGCTCTGGCCGTACTTGAAATCGACTCCGTAGCAGTGGCCGTTTTCGGTTTCGCCTACCCGGGCGATTCGGCCCTGGTGGACCGGAATGGTGAGGTCTCCCCGCTCCTTCGGGTTGATCAGACTGGTGCCGCCCGGGATCGAAATGGCAATGGCGGCGATGATGTCATCGGAGGCTAGGGGGAGCCTGGATCGCGAGCGCAGCTGCATGCCGCCGGCGCTGATGTCCTGGATGGAAATGGCGGTGAACGGCGTTCCCTTGTGGACAAAGCTCGCCTTGCTGCCCTGCGGGGTTTCAACCCGGAAATGGGAGCGGCGCTGGAGCCGGTAGAGGGCGGTGGGGGTCCCGATGAAGAGGGAATCGGCGGAGGCGCCGCTGACCTCCACGGGGAAATAGTTCCAGAGCTTGCCGCCATCCTTGAACAGGATGCGGATGCGTGTTTCGGTGTGCGGCCAGTCGGCCGGCTTGTCGATCTCAATTTGCCGGGAATCGTAGGCGACCAGCACCGTGCTCCCCGACTGGTATCCCTGATGGAGCAGAGTTAGGAAGACGTTTTTGGCCTTGAGCCAGGAGAGCGTCGCCTCGATGATCTGCGGCGACTCGGTCATTTCCCGGCCATCGTCCAGGGTCTGCCAGAATTTGCTTGTCTTTTGGCCGGAAGTATTTTTTGCTGAGGGGATCAGTGCCATCAGTCGGCTCACGAGAGATGATGGCGTCGCAAAAAGTTCGATCTACTGCGTTGCGGCGGGTCGCGAAATGCTCGACGTACCTTATGTACGTCTCCGCTTTCGCAACACCACCGCGCCTTG
>JAJYKH010000399.1 GCA_021788685.1 Deltaproteobacteria bacterium
GGATAAGATGAAAGCCTAACCCCAAAAGAACGGCTTGACAGTTGTGGCTCATAGAAGGTTGGAGGTCGGAGGCAGAAGCAAAGGCCCCTTCGGCCTCTGCCTCGAACCTCCAACCTTCGACAGTTTCATCTCTTCTTCTTGCCGCCGCCGTAGAGCAAATCCACGGCGGGGCCGATCTCGCCCTCGGTGACGAGGACCCGGATTCCGTGATCGCCGAGGACCCGTTTCGGACTGTCGCCCGCGCTGGCGGCGAGGAGGGCGAAGCAGTCGTGGAGGATGCGGGCCGCCTCCTCCCAGCGGGCAGGCCCGCCGCCCGGCTCCGGGAGGTCGCGGGCGGCCAGGAGCGCCACCAGGCCGTCCTCTCGCGGGCCGTAGATCAGGGCCTTGATCGCCTGGCCCAGGTGGAGGTCCACTTCCATGCCGCCCAGGCTCACCACCGCCACGTTGGGCCGGGCCGCGCTTGGCGCGGGGAGCCCGACCGGGCCGGCGGACGCCGGGCCTGCCGAACCGCCCGGCTCCACGAAGACGTGTGGCGGCTGCAATCGCAGATGTCCTGCCGCCAGGGCGGCGACCTGTTCCGGCACCGCGTCGCTTCCGGGCGATGCCGGGAGCAGGGTCATGGACTCCGCGCCCAGGCCGGCCATCTTCCGGGCGATGGCCTCCACCTGGTCCTCGTTCATCCCGAGGCAGACCGTGGTCCGAATGTGCACCGAGATCCCGGCTTCCTTCAGGGCCGCCACCGCCCCGGCCTGTTCATCGATGAGCAGGGCCGCGGCATCGGCCAGGGGGATGGTCTTGGTCCCCGGCCGCACCCAGGCGTAGACCCGGGCCGCCGCCTCCGGGTCGGCGGCGTCCACCAGCAGGGTCACCCGGCGGACCCCCAGGTCCACCAGCCGCCGACCATATTTCCCGCCGCCCAGGCCCAGGGTGGCCACCTCCAGGAGAAGATCCGGGAAGCGGCCATGGACCATGCCCAGCGCCTCGAACAGGAGATCGGGGGTGGCCAGGGGGTCGCCGGGGCCGGAGAATTCCACCCCGGCCAAAGCGCCCCCGGCCCTGCCCCGTTGCTCCAGCCAGGCCGCCGCCTCGGCGGGAGGCATGGCCGGCGCCGGCTTGGCCTCGGCCGCCCAGCGCACCCGGGCCATGGTCCGGGGCGCCACCGGCAGCCGGGCCATCGGCGGGGCTCCCTCTCGACGTTGTGGAAGAGGCAGAACGACCATCGTCACATCACCAGCTCGAAGCTCGTTTCCGGGGCATCCCGGTCGAGGCGGTCCAGCAGCACCCCCAGGATTTTCTCCAGCAGCCGGATGCCGCCCTTGTAGCCCACGGTGGGGAAGTACTGGTGCCCCTGGCGGTCGAGAATCGGAAAGCCCCAGCGCACGAAGGGGATGTCCTCGTCCCGGGCGATGTACTTGCAGTAGGTGTTCCCGATCAGGAGGTCCACCGGCTGGTTCTTGATCCACTGGTGGAGGAGGAACATGTCGCCGGCCGCCTTCACGTTCACCTCGCACGGCAGCTCGGCGGTGATCTCCTTGATCCGCTTTTCGAACCGGTTGCCGGGAGTGCCGGTGACGATGTGGGTGGGCCACATGTCGAGCGATACCAGGAACTCGGTCATGGCGATGAGCTGGTCCGGATCGCCCACCAGGGCCACCTTCTTGTGGTAGAGATACTGGTGCATGTCCGAGATCATGTCCACCAGCTGGCCGCGCTCGTGGCTGATCTCCTCCGGGATGGTCACCCCGGCGATGGTCCGGAGCGCCTCGATGAAGCGGTCGGTGGCGGCAAGCCCGAAGGGCATATCGAGCACCCGGCAGGGCACCTTGCAGTTGGCGTCGAGCCAGCGGGCCGCATCGGCCGAGCACCATTCGCCCAGGGCCAAGGTGCCGGCGGAGTCGCCGCAACTCTTGAGCTCGGCCACGGTGACGCCCCCTTCCGGGAACATCTTGAACTCGCCGGACAAGGGGCCGTTCAAGACGCCCGAGGTATCGGGGAAGAGGATGGACTTGACCCCGATCAGCCCCATGAGCCTTTTCAGCTCCTCCATGTCCGCGGGCTCCACCCAGCCGGGGACCACGTTGATTTTGCCGTTTTTCCTGCCGGTGGGCTCGGCCAGCATGGCCATTGACTTCACCATGCTGGAGAAGCCGGTGACGTGGGAGCCCACGTAGCTCGGGGTCGAGGCGCTGATGATCGTCTTCCCTTCGGGGACCTTGCCCTCGTCCTGCGCCTTCTTCTTGATCTGCTTGAGATCGTCGCCGATGGTCTCGGAGAGGCAGGTGGTGTGGATGGCGATCACCTCCGGGTCGTAGACCGAGAAGATGTTGTTGATGGCCTGCAGCATGTTGGCTTGGCCGCCGAAGACCGATGCCCCTTCGGTGAAGGAGCTGGTAGAGGCGGAGATCGGCTCCTTGTAGTGACGGGTGAGCGTGCTGCGGTGGTAGGCGCAGCACCCCTGGGAGCCGTGGCTGTGCGGCAGACAGCCATGGATGCCCAGGGCGGCGTACATGGCCCCGATGGGCTGGCAGGTCTTGGCCGGGTTGATGGTCAAGGCCGTGCGCTCGGTGATGTCCTTGGGGGTATGGCGTAAGAGCATGGATGTGCCTCTTGAGTAAAGTTTGACGAGTAACGAGTAATGAGTGACGCGTGGGAAAAACTCAGCACTCAAGACTCAGCACTTTCTTATTCCCAGGCAAACGTGGCGGAAAGCTGCGGGTTGGCCTGCCAGGGGGCTTTCATGTAGCCCCACACCCGGCTGTTCACCAGCCGGTCGATTTCCCGGTAGAAGTTGA
>JAJYKH010000038.1 GCA_021788685.1 Deltaproteobacteria bacterium
TGGTTCATTGGTGGTCGGGAGGGGAGCATCCGGGATTTGGCACGCCCCCGGGAGCGAGGGTGATTATAGCCGCTCGCTGGCGATTGCTCAAATTTTTGTTTGGGGCTCCCAAGCCCGGCGCCCGGCTAGCTGCCAGATTTTCTTCTCCAGCTCCACCACGAGATAGGTGGCCAAACCGGCCGCGGCGATCCTGAGCCAGGAGAGCGGGGAGATGGGCGCTCCCTGGAAAAGGCGGTTCATGAGCGGCACATAGGTGTAGGCCACCTGCAGAAGGAGCATGAGGGCTGCGCCGCCGAAGGCAAACGGGTTGGAGAAGAAACCGAGCTCGAAAACGGTCTTGTGGAGCGACCGGCAGTTGAAGAGGTAGAAAAGCTCCATGACGACGAAGGCGTTGACGGCCACGGTGCGTGCCTCGGCCAGGGTGGCCCCGGCGGCGAGCTCCCATTCGAAGAGGCCGAAGGCGCCCAGGAGCAAGAGCGCCCCTACCAGGAGAATGCGCACGTTCAGGGTGAGAGTCAGGATGGGGGTCTTGGGGTCCCGGGGCGGACGCTGCATGATCCCGGGCTCCTCGGGCTCGAAGGCCAGCATCAGCCCCAGGAAGCCGGCGGTGGTCATGTTGATCCAGAGGATCTGGACCGGCAGGATGGGCAAAGTGACCCCCATGAAGATGGCGACCAGGATGACCAACCCCTCCCCCAGGTTGGTGGGCAGACTCCAGACAATGAACTTGGTCAGGTTGTCGAACACGGAGCGGCCTTCTTCCACCGCCGCCTCGATGGAGCTGAAGTTGTCGTCGGTGAGCACCATGTCAGCGGCCTCCTTGGCCACCTCGGTGCCGGTGATCCCCATGGCCACGCCGATGTCGGCCTTCTTCAGTGCCGGGGCGTCGTTCACCCCGTCGCCGGTCATGGCCACCACGTGGCCCTGCGCCTGCAGCGCTTCCACCAGCCGCAGCTTCTGCTCCGGGGTGGCCCGGGCAAAAACGGAGGTCCGCTCGGCGGCGGCGATCAGCTCCCGGTCGGAGAGCCGGGCCAGGTCCCGGCCGGTCAGCACGGGGACATCCTCGTCGTCCGCCCCGGCCAGGCCCACCTGCCGGGCAATGGCCCCCGCGGTCAAGGGATGGTCGCCGGTGATCATCTTGACCCGCACCCCGGCGGCCTGGCAGGTCTTCACCGCGGCGACCGCCGCCTCCCGGGGCGGATCGATCATGCCCTGGAGGCCGAGGAAGGTGAAACCGGCGGTCACCTGGCCGTGGTCGAGGCGGCCGATTTCTGCCGGCAGCGCCTTCCTCGCGAAGCCAAGGACCCGCTCGCCCCTGGCGGTCAGCGCTTCGACGTTGCGATGAACGTCCTCGGGGTGGAGGGCGGCCGGCCGGCCGGCCGCGTCGAGCTGGCTGTCGCATTTGGCGACGATGGTTTCCACCGCCCCCTTGAGATAGATGGTGCACGGCCTGCCGCCGCCCGCTTGGTGGAGGGTGGCCATGTACTGGTGCTCGGATTCGAAGGGAATGGCATCGAGCCGCGGGGTTTCCCGCAGCAGCGGCCCGGGGGCCAGCCCCGCCTTCAGGGCCGAAACCAGGAGCGCCCCTTCGGTGGGATCGCCCTGCACCTGCCAGCCATCGGCCCCCTTGAGCAGGCGGCTGTCATTGCACAGGACCCCCGCGCGCAGGCATTCCACGAGGGCGGCGTTGTCGCCCCCTGCCGGGGCCGATTCGGCTACGATCCGGCCTTCCTCCGGATCGTACCCCGTGCCGGTGACCTCGTAGCGGGCCCCTCCGGCGATGATCCCCAGGACGGTCATCTGGTTTTCGGTGAGGGTGCCGGTCTTGTCGGTGCAGATGACCGTGGTGCTCCCCAGAGTTTCCACCGCCGGCAGCTTGCGGACGATGGCGTGGCGGCCGGCCATCCGGGAGACCCCGATCGCCAGGGTGATGGTCACCGCCGCCGGCAGCCCCTCGGGGATGGCGCCCACCGCCAGGGCCACCGCGGCCATGAACATGTCGAACAGGGGCTCGCCCCGCAGCAGGCCCGCCGCGACGGTCACCGCGGCCAATCCCAGGATGACGTAAATGAGAATGTTGCTGAAGTGCTCGATCTTGCGGGTGAGCGGGGTGAGAAGCTCCTCGGCGGAGGTGATCAGCTCCGAGATCCGCCCCACCTCGGTGCGGTCGCCGGTGGCGACCACGATTCCCATCCCCTGGCCAAAGGTGACCAGGGTCGAAGCGTAGGCCATGTTCCTGCGGTCGGCGAGCCCCGTGTCGAGGGCGAGCCTGGCCGCTGCTTTCCCCACGGGCAGGGATTCGCCGGTCAAGGCGGATTCGTCGATCTGGAGCTCGCGGGCGCGGAGGAGGCGCAGATCGGCCGGCACCTTGTCCCCTCCCTGCAGAAGAACGATATCCCCCGGCACCACCTCGGTGGCGGCAATGCGTGTCTTTTCCCCCTGGCGCAGCACCGTGGCCTCTGTGGTCATGGTCCGGGACAGGGCGGCCAGGGCATTGACCGCCTTGGCCTCCTGAACGAAGCCGACCACCGCGTTGACCAGGACCACCCCGAAAATGACCCCCGCGTCCACCCACTCCCGCAAGATGGCGGAGATGACCCCCGAAACCAGGAGAATGTAGACCAGGGGCTGGTGGAGCTGCAGCAGGAAGCGCATGAGCGGGCCGGTGCCCTTTCGGACGCTCAGGCGGTTGGGGCCGAAATTCTCCAGCCGGTGTCTGATCTCGAAAAAGTCGAGCCCTGTGTCCGGGTGGCTGCCGAGCAGCTCCGCCACCTCTTCTCCGGGGAGGTGGTGCCAGTGCTTGCCCAGCAAATCATCCACGGTGGCCCGGTTCCCGGCCGCTTGGGATCGTGAGCCGGTCACCGCGAGATCTCCCTCCTGTGGCGCACGTATTCGATGATCCCGGGCAGGACCGAGAGGAAGATGATGACGAGCACCACCAGGGAGAAATGGCGCCGCACCACCGGAAGGTTCCCGAAGAAGTAGCCGCCGCCGGTGAGCAGGAGCACCCACAGGAGCGCCCCGATGACGTTGAAAAGGATGAACCGGCGGTACTGCATGCTCCCCACGCCGGCCACGAACGGGGCGAAGGTGCGGATGATGGGCATGAACCGCGCCAGGATGATGGTCTTGCCGCCGTGCTTTTCATAGAACCGGTGGGTGCGCTCCAGGTGCTCCCGGCGCAGGAAGCGGCTGTCGGGATAATGAAAAACCTTGGGGCCGATGGCGCTGCCGATGACGAAGTTGACCGAGTCGCCCAGGATGCCGGCCGCGATCAGGACCGCCAGCAGTCCCAGGGGGTGCAGGGCGCCGGTGGCGGCGAAGGCGCCGGCCGCGAAGAGAAGGGAGTCCCCGGGCAGGAAGGGGGTGACCACCAGCCCGGTCTCGCAGAAGATCACGGCAAAGAGAATGCCGTAAATCCAGCCCCCGGAGCTGGCGATCAACGCGCCCAGATGGGTGTCGAGGTGCAGCAGGACGTTAAGGGCATGGTGGAGGAAGTCCCTCGCGGGCACCGGCATGTCAGGCTTGATTGCGATAAAAAAGAAGGGCTACGGCTGGGAAGCCATAGCCCCTTGATGTCCATGGGGTGAGCGATGGGAGTCGAACCCACGACCTCCGGGGCCACAACCCGGTGCTGCCACCAGCTGAGCTACGCCCACCATGCAAACCCGAACGGCTGCTCCCATATACCTAATCAGAACCGGTTTCGCAAGCGCAAAGTCCTGAAACCGGCCGGACGTAAGCGATCACAGGCACCGAATCTGCTTTGTCAGCGGCCTGTTCGCGTACCCGATCACAGCCTCACAGGCCGCTTTCGTGCATCTCCGGCCCCTGTGATCGCTTACGAAAATGAGGCAGGAGCTGTCTCGATGCTCCGATGCCCCTGTGATCGGTTACGACCGGACTTACTCCAGCTCCCTGCCGCAATGCTTGCAGACCTTGGCCTGGCTCTTGACGATCTCGGAGCAGGCCGGGCACTCCTTCCGGTAGTTGGCGGCGAGGACCTGCCGGATCGCGGAGTTGGCCAGGAATTCGATTTCGGTGTTCATGAACTTGTGATTGCGGATCGGATCGATGCAAGCCAGATCGCCGATGGCCGCCAGCACCTCGGCCCCCCGCTTGCGGCTGGCCACCTCCGCCGCCTCGTCAAGGACCAGGTAGAGGGCGGGCTCGATGTTCTTTTCGGCCGCGGCGCTCTCCAGCCGGGCCGCCGCCTCCTGCTCCCGGGCGAATCGCTTGCTCTGCAGCCGGACCGACTCCGGATCGACGATGCAGCCCTTGAAGGCATCCTTGCCGCCCACCATCATCGGCGAGCCGGTTTTTTCCCCGGGGAGCTTCATGTAGCGGCAGGAGGCGCTGTGGCCGTACTGCTCCTCGAACCTCTGCCAGCTGTTCGCGAAGAGCGGGCAGTCGTCGTTCAGGCACACGAACATGACCTCGCTGCCCCACCCCAGGCCGTCGCCCACATGAAAGGGAGGGGCTTGGCAGCAGGAGAGCCGCTGCTTGCAGTGGGGGCAGTAGTGCTCTTCTTCGGCATATTTGATCAGGCAGGCGCTTCCAAGGGCCATGTGTGTACCTCCCAAAGGCAAAGAAAAGCGGCTGCGGCAGGAAATCCGCCGCGTCCGCGGGTGTTTCGTAACAGTCGGGAACAGGATTTTGTCCGCCTCGCAACCAGCCGCTCCGCCGACGGGCCAGGGGGGGCGGCCTCATTGCCGCACCGCCGGGGCCAGGAGGGTTTGTGCGAGATCTCAGCTTTTGCCAATCTCGCAGAAAGGTCGAATCCTGCATCCCAATGGCTCAGCACAAAAGCCGATTATACGGTGATGTCGGGAAAAAGGTACCTCGAGCATCTCGCGACCCGCCGCAACGCCGGAGATCGGTCTTTTGGCGACGCCATCAGCTTTTCGAGCTTACCCCAAAAGAGAGCCCGGGTCAATCTCAGGCCGGCGTGAGGGCGGCCGCCTTTCGGCCGTAGGCCGCAGCTCCCCACAGGGGAGCCAGGGGATCGGTGATCAGCCGCACCGGCATTTTCCCCAGCAGGGAGGCCATCCGGCCCTTGGCCGCGAAGGCAGCCATGAAAGGGCCGGCCAGCAGGGCCTCCCTGATTTTGGGGGCGATGCCGCCCGCGATGTATATGCCCCCCAGGGTGAGCCCCTGGAGGGCCAGGTTGCCGGCCTCGGCCCCGTATATCTCGACGAACAAGGCGAGCGCCTCCCGGCAGATCCGGTCCTCGCCCGCCAGGGCCGCCTCGGCGATGATCTGCGCCGGGTCGGCGCCCATGAATCGCTGGGAAAGCCAATCCGTTTCGGGCTCCCCGCTTTCCTCCCGGAGGAAATGATAGAGCTGGGCGAGCCCCGGCCCGGAGAGCACCCGTTCCACGCTTACGTGCGGTCCGTAGTGCCGGGCCAGGAACTGGCGCAGCCGCCACTGGCGCTCGTCCCGGGGGGCGAAATCCTTGTGGCCGCCCTCGGAGGAAGCGGGCAGGTAATCCCGGCCGTCCCAAACGAGGAGGGCCTCCCCCAGGCCGGTGCCGGCCGCGATCAGGCCGATGTTGCCTCCGGGCGCCGCTTCCGCCGGGGTGAGCCGCTCGAATTGGTCGGGCCGGAGGTGCGGGACGGCCGCGGCGGTGGCCACCAGGTCGTTGATGAGGAGCACCCGGCGGAAGCCGAAGTGGCGCAGGATGACATCCGCCTCGATCACCCAGGGCAGGTTGACCATGGCCGCCGTGCCCCCGATCACGGGGGCGGCCACCCCGAAGCAGGCCTCGGCAATAGGGCCGGATTCTCCCGCCGCCAGGAACCGCTCGATCAAGAGGACGGCCGAGGCGGCGTCCCGGGTGGGGAAGCTTTCGAGCCGCACCGGCCGCAGCCGGCCAGGCTCTCCCGCGAACAGGCCGAAGTTGGTCTTGGTGCCCCCGAAGTCACCGGCGAGAATCAGCTCATCCCCAGTCGTTCCGTCCATGGTGCCTCTCCGGCAAAATTATTGGCGCTTTTTCTCAAGGGTAGCATAACCATTGGTGGGGTAACAGGATTTTTGCTTTAAACGGCTGAAAAGAGCTGATTTTGCAGCTTCCCGCGCGGCCAAAAAGTCGTTGACTTTTCGCTGCCGGGCCATTAGAAAAGAGCTAATTTCTGCCCGGAGGCGACCGTTTCGAGAAGGCCCGAGCCCTCTCGTCTTTTTTTTGATGCACCATCTCCCAGTGCCAAAGAGACCATAATGACCGAATCCGAGAGCTCCAGATACACCGAGTCGGGCGTTGATATCGACAAGGCGAACCTTTTCCTCTCCACCATCAAGCCGTTGGTCTCCTCTACCTTCCGCCGGGGGGTGCTGGCCGAGATCGGCGGCTTCGGGGGGCTGTTCGCCCTGGGGGGCGACCGCTATGTCGATCCGGTGCTGGTCTCCTCCACGGACGGGGTGGGCACCAAGCTCAAGATCGCCACCATGTGCAACAAGCACGACACCATCGGCATCGACCTGGTGGCCATGTGCGTGAACGACATCGTGGTCTGCGGGGCCCAGCCGCTTTTCTTCCTCGACTACTTCGCCATGGGCAAGCTCGAGCTGGAGGTGGCCACCGCGGTGGTGAAGGGGATCGCCGAAGGCTGCAAGATCGCCAAATGCTCGCTTATCGGCGGCGAGACCGCGGAGATGCCCGGACTCTATGCCCCTGGCGACTACGACATCGCCGGCTTCGTGGTGGGGATCGCCGAGCGGGGCAAGATCATCGACGGCTCCGAGATCAAGGTGGGCAACATGCTGGTGGGGCTTGCCTCCAGCGGTGTCCACAGCAACGGCTATTCGCTCGTCCGCAAGATCTGCTTCGAGGAGATGGGTCTGTCGGTGAACGACTACATCCAGGAGCTGGGCTCCACCCTGGGCGAGGAGCTGATCCGGCCCACCCGCATTTACGCCGAGTCCGTCCTCAACCTGATCCGCAACTTCAAGGTGAGCGGCATGGCCCACATCACCGGCGGCGGCTTCACTGAGAACCTGCCCCGGATCCTGCCCCACGGCTGCACGGCGGTCATCTACAACAACAGCTGGCGGGTGCCGCCCATCTTCGAGCTCCTGCGCAAGAACGGCAAGGTCAGCCCCCAGGAGATGTGCCGGACCTTCAACTGCGGCATTGGCATGGTGCTGGCGGTGGAGGCCAAGCAGGTGGACGACGTCTGCCAGCAGCTCATCGCCCTCGGCGAAACCCCGTACATCATCGGCGAGGTGGCCCCCAGATCCGCCAAGGATCTCGCTGCGGTCGAAATCGACTGCGGTGCGTCCATGGGGTGAGCCGTTGGAGGTTGGAGGAGCGCTTCGCTTGAGGTTTGATGGCGTCGCAAAAAGTCCGATCTACGGCGTTGCGGCGAGTCGCGAAATGCTCGGCGTACCTCATGTACGCCTCCGCTTTCGCGACACCACCGCGCCTTGTATATCGGACTTTTGTGCTTAGCCATCCGGGGGCAGAATTGGACTATTCGCGAGATCGTCAGGTTTGAGGCTTTCTGCCTTTGCCTTCAACCTCAGGCCTCACACCTCCAACGCTTTTCACCCACCGCAGTCCTTTTCTCCCCCCTGCAGCTTGTAAATGGCATGGGCCAGGGCCGGCAGCACGGCCTCCAGGTTCTCCCGCGCCGCTTTGGCGCTCCCTGGCAGGGTGATGATCAGGCTCTTACCGCGGGTGCCGGCGAGGCCCCGGGAAAGCATGGCGTGCGGGGTCTTCTGCAGGCTCGCCAGCCGCATGGCCTCGGCCATTCCGGGGATTTCCCGGTCGAGCAGGGGCCGCACCGCCTCGGGGGTGACGTCCCGCGGACTGAGCCCGGTGCCCCCGGCGGTGACCACCAGATCGATGGCCTGCCGGTCGGTCCAGTCGCAGACTTTCCCTCGGATCGCCGCCGCCTCGTCGGGCACGATGGCGTAGGCGGCGGGCCGGAAGCCGTTTTCCGCCAGTACCCGCTCGATGAGCGGCCCGGCCGTGTCCTCCCGCTCCCCCCGCGCCCCCTTGTCGCTCACCGTGAGCACGCCGCAGGCATATACTTTGGGGTCCATGTTCCTATTGGGCCTTGGCTGCGGCGATGACCTTTTCCGCCGCCTGGGCCGGCATTTCCTCGTAGTGGGAGATCTCGACGCTGAAGGTCCCGCGGCCGCCGGTGATCGAGGTGAGGTCGGGGGCGTACTGCTGGATCTCCGCCATGGGCACCTGGGCGGTGATGACCTCGTTCTTGGCCTCGGAATCCATCCCCAGGACCCGGCCGCGCCGGGAGTTGAGGTCGCCGATCACGTCGCCTACGGCATCCTGGGGCACCCGGACGGTCATGGTCATGATCGGCTCGAGCAGCACCGGCTTCGCTTCCTCCACTGCCTTCCTGAAGGCGAGGGCGCCGGAGATCTTGAAGGCCATTTCCGAGGAATCCACCGGGTGATAGGAGCCGTCCACCACCGCCACCTTGAGGTCGACCATGGGGTAGCCGGCCACCACCCCCTCACTCATGGCCTCCACCACCCCCTTTTCCACCGCCGGGATGTACTGCCTGGGGATGACCCCCCCGACGATGCGGTCTTCGAATTGGAAGCCGCCCCCCCGCGGCAGCGGCTCGATCTCCAGCCAGGAGTCGCCGAACTGGCCGTGCCCCCCGGTCTGCTTCTTGTGCCGGCCCTGGGCCCTGGCCTTGCCCTTGATGGTTTCCTTGTAGGCCACCTTGGGGACCTGGAGGGACATGTCCACGCCGTACTTGCGCTTGATCCGCTCCCCGATCACCTCCAGGTGCATCTGCCCCACCCCGGACACGAGGATTTCCCGGGTGTCGGGCTGCCTCGTGAGCCGCAGAGTGGGGTCCTCGTCGAGGAGCTTGCTGATCGACGCGAAAAGCTTCTCTTCGTCGCCTTTCTGGCCGGAGGTGACCGCGTAGGAGATCACCGGCTCGATGGGGGCGGGCGGCTCGTAGCGGACCGGGGCATTCTCGGCGCACAGGGTGTCGCCGGTACCGGTGTCCTTCAGCTTGGCCACCGCCACGATCATGCCCGGGCCGGCCTGGTCGACCGGCTTGTGCTCCTTGCCCTCCAAGAGCAGGAGTTGGCCGAATTTTTCGGCGGCTCCCTTGCTGGCGTTGTAGAACGAGCCCGCTTCCAGGGCGCCGGAGTAAACCCGGAAGATGTTGAGGCGTCCGGCATACGGATCGGCAATGGTCTTGAACACCAGGGCGGAGAGGGGCGCCTCCGGGGCGGGCTCCCGCTCGACGACGTCGCCTGTCCGGGGGTCCGTCCCGGTCTGCGGTCCCCTCTCGGCCGGGGACGGCATGAGGTCGTTGATGAGGTCGAGGAGGAGACCGGTGCCGGCGTTCGGCAGGGCGGCCCCCACCGCCACCGGATGGAGCTTCCCGGTTTTGGCGGCCGCTTTGAGCCCCTGGAGCAAATCCTCGTCGCTGAGCGTGCCTTCCTCGAGGAACTTTTCGATGAGGTCATCGTCGGTCTCGGCCACTTTTTCCATGAGGGCCTCCCGGCGGCCCGCCACCGCAGCGGCCATATCCGCCGGGACCTCGGTCTCCCGCACTTTGCCGTTCGCCTCGAAGAGGAAGGCCTTGTTCCGGACGAGATCGACCACTCCCTTGAAATCCGCCTCGGCGCCGATGGGGAGCTGGATGACCGCGGGGTTGAGCGGCAGCCCCTCCTCGATGGACTGGACGGCACTTTCGAAATCGGCCCGCTCCCGGTCCATCTTGTTGACGAAGAGGAGCGCGGGCAGCTGCCGGTCGGCCACCATGGCGGCGAACTTCTCGGTCTGAAACTTTACCCCCAGGACCGCTCCCACCACGAACAGGGCGCAGTCGGCCACCCGGGAGGCGAAGAGCGCCTCGTTCACGAAGTTATCGTCGCCCGGGGGGTCGGCAAGGAAGACGAGGTGCTTTTTCCAGGTGTAGTTGTTGAAAGAGGAGGAGATGGTGAAGTGACGGCTGACCTCCTCCGGCTCGAAGTCCATGATCGATGAGCCGTCGTCCACCTTCCCGAGCCGGGAAGTTTTGCCGGCGGTAAACAGCAGAGCCTCGGCCAGTGACGTTTTGCCGCATTTGCCATGTCCCAGCAGGACCACATTCCGGACCAGACTCGTCTCATGCATGCTCTTCTGTCCTCCGCTCGCGAAAAGGTTGGGGGGAAAGGCTTACAAGGCACTGCCTCGGCCTCTCACCGGGCTTGTATGGATATAAGCATCGTTTTGCCGTTCCTCGCACCTGCTCCCTTCCTGGCGGTGCTAGAAGGAAATGAATCGAAGCGCCTTGGATGCTGATGGAGGAAGCATCAAAAGCACAGGCGGTTGCGCCGGGCCGGAAATGAACGGCCGCAGGGGCGCTCCGCGGACAAGTCCTTAAAAAGAGCCATAAAATCAACTCTATTCGGAAGAGAGGGCCAAAGTCAAGCACCGAATGCCGCGGGTGCAAGGACTTCCTGAATCGGTGAGTGTGTTGGGCCACGGTCCGCCTGTGCAGCTCGTTGTTTCCCTCGTTCCCGCCCGCCGGGACGGGGGGAGATCTTGTCCATCCACGCCGTCACGGATGGAGGAGATTGTCTTCCGCCCCGTATCCTGCTATGGTGCGGGCACCATGTCTCACTCCGGCCTTTTTCGACGCGAGCCATGAACGATACGACCCACACCATGAAGCAGGCGGCCGCCGAAACCGGCAGGATCGCCCGGTCGGCCGGCACCGTCGGCGCGGCGGTGATGTGCAGCCGGGTGACCGGGCTGGTCCGGGAGCTCGTCTTCGCCTTCCTTTTCGGGGCGGGATTTGCCTACGACTCCTTCGTGGTGGCCTTCCGCATTCCTAACCTGTTGCGGGACCTCTTCGGGGAAGGGGTCTTGAGCGCCGCCTTCGTCACCGTCTTCTCCGATCACCAGGCCAACAAGGGCGAAGAGGCCACCAACCGGCTCGCCGGCAACGTCCTGGTATTTCTGGCCCTGCTGCTCGGCCTGATCGTCCTCCTGGGCATCCTCTTCGCCAAGCCGCTCGTGCTGCTGCTCACCGATAAGGAGTTCGCCCGCATCCCGCAGAAGGTGGAGCTCACCAGCCTGCTCACCCGGATCATGTTCCCCTTCCTGTGGCTGGTTTCCCTGGCCTCGGTGGTCATGGGCATGCTCAACACCAAGGGCCGGTTCTTCATCCCGGCCCTGGCCTCAAGCTTCTTCAACGTCGGCTCGGTGGTCACCGGCGTGGTCCTGGCTTTCGTCCTGCCCCGGTTCGGGGTGGAGCCCATCATCGGCATGGCCGTTGGCACCCTGGTCGGCGGCCTGCTCCAGTTGGCGGGGCAGCTGCCGAGCCTCTTCCGCACCGGCTTCGCCTTCCGGCCCCACCTCGACCTCGCCGACCCCGGCCTCCGGCGCATCATCCGCCTCATGGCGCCGGCGGTGGTCGGTCTGGCCGCCCTTCAGCTCAACGTCTTCATCAACACCTATTTCGCTTCGTCGCTGCGGCAGGGGAGCATCTCCTGGCTCAACTACGCCTTCCGTTTCTTCCAGTTCCCGGTGGGGGTGTTCGGGGTGGCCGTTTCCGTGGCCGCGCTGCCGGTGATCGCCCGCCAGGCGGCCGTGAGGGACATCCCGCGGCTGCGGGAAACCTATGTTTCGGCCCAGACCATCGCCTTCTGCCTGACCGTGCCGGCCACGGTCGGCCTCTATTTGCTCGCCGAGCCGATCATCTCCCTGATCTACGAGCATGGCCGCTTCGATCACTTCAGCATGCTCATGACCGCCGAGGCCCTCCGGTTTTATGCCCTGGGCCTGTTCGCCTACGCGGCGGTGAAGGTGATGGTGCCTGTTTTCTATGCCCTGGACAATACCCGCTATCCTGTGATCGGCAGCTTCATCGCGGTGGTCGCCAACCTGGCCGTGGTCCTCCTCACTATTGGCCGTCTGGCGCACCGGGCCATGGCCCTTTCGATTTCGTGCGCCATGCTGGCCAACTTCCTCTTCCTGAGCATCGTCCTCTACCGCCAGCTCGATGGCTATCCCCTGAGCTACCTGGCCTCCGGGCTGGCCAAAGTGGCGGCGGCGGCGGCCGCCATGGCGGCCTGGCTGCTGGTGGCCGTCCATTGGCTGGGCGGCTGGCTGGCGGGCGCCATTCTGTGGCGGGTCGCGGCCCTTCTGCTTCTGCTCGCCACCGCAGTGGCCCTGTACGGAGGGGCACTCTACCTCCTGCGGCTGCGGGAGCTGACGGCAATCATCGATAAGGTGCTCGCCAGGGTCCGGGGGGAAAGGGGCGCGGAGGCAGAGGCCTGATCGTGACCCGAATGGTTCTCCTGATCCGGTGCGAATGGATACTCCTGGTCAGCGCAGCGGTGTCGTTGTAGCTATCGTGATCGGGATCGGGAGAGATGCCGAAAGACGATGGCCAACAAGCGGTAGCGACAACGACGAACGCCCAGATGAACGCCCTCGGGGGCGCAAAGGCGGGCTTGCGGCCGCTTACCGCCATTGGCGGAGGAGGTCGAGCTGGGCAAGGAGGGCGACTACGGCGGTTTCCAGGCGCAGGATCCGAGTGCCCATGCTGAACGGCCGGAGCTTCTGCTCCCGGAATTTGTCCACCTCGAAATCGACCCAGCCCCCCTCGGGGCCGAGGGCGAGGAGAACCCGGCCGGAAAGGGGGGGCGGCGCCGCGGCCGGCAGCCATTCGGCGGCCCCGGGATGGGCGAGAAGCAGATGGGCGTAAACGGGGGTGAGCCCCGGGAGCACATCCTCCACGAACGGCCGGAAGCGGGGATGAACGGTAACCTCCGGCAATCTGGTGTCCACCGCCTGCTCCAGGCCGTGGCGCAGGTGCTCGACAAAGGCCTCCTCCCGGAGCAAGGTGGCCTGGAAGAAGCTCTTTTCCACCCGGTTGGCGTTGATGAGGTAGATGCGCCCCACCCCCTGGGCGGCGGCCTGGGCCAGAATCCGCTGGAGCATGATGGGGCGGGGGAGGGCCAGAATGAGGTCCACGGGGGGAAGGGCGGGCGGGTCTGGCTGCCAGGTGGCGGCGAGCACCGCCTCTTCGGGGGAGATGGCGAGCAGGCGGCCGGTGCCCAGAGGGCCGTTCACCTGCCCGAGCCGCACCGTGTCGCCGGGCCGGCTGCCGAGCACCTGGTTGAGGTGGCGGCAGCGGCGGTCGCCGCGGAAGACCACGGTCCCGTCGGGCCGCAGCTCTCCGGGATCAACGAGAATGAGATTCATAACAAGTCATGCGTCTTCTCTATAACTTCCTCCTGACGGCGGGGCTCATCTTAGCCGCTCCCCTGCTGCTCGTCAAACCCAAGTACCGGGGGCGGGCCGCGGCGCGGCTGGGGGCCGGGCTGACCGCTGCACCGGGGGGGCGGCCCCGCATCTGGCTGCACGCCCTCTCGGTGGGGGAGGCCTCCTCGGCCCGCTCCCTGGTGAAGGGGCTGCGGGGGGCCTATCCCGGGGGGACCATCATCCTCTCCACCACCACCCGGGCCGGCTCCGAATTCGCCCGGCGCCAACTGGCTGCGGAGGTGGACCACTTCGTGCCGTTTCCCTTGGACCTGCCGCCGAGCGTTTCCCGTTTTCTCCGGCGCCTCCACCCCGATCTGTTCATTCTGGTGGAGACCGATTTCTGGCCCAACTTTCTGGCCGCGCTCCGCCGGCGGGGAATTCCCGCGCTGCTGGTCAACGGCCGCATTTCCGCCCGTTCCTTTGCCCGTTATCGCCGGCTCCGGTGGCTCTTCCGCCCCCTCTTCGACTCCTTTGACCTTCTCTCCATGCAGACCGCGGCCGATGCCGGGCAGATGGCGGCCCTGGGGGTGTCTGCCACAAAGGTCCGACCTCTGGGCAACCTCAAGTACGACCCCGCCTCCCCG
>JAJYKH010000400.1 GCA_021788685.1 Deltaproteobacteria bacterium
CTTCAAAATCAACAGCTATGGCGCCAGCGGCTCGACGTTCTTCGGGCCCGCCGGCACCAACTTCGAAACGATTCAGGGCGACCTGACCGAGGACGGCAGCCGCCAGGGGGATGTGGTGAGCAGCGGATTCAAAGCCGAGGCCCTGGCCTCCACCCAGTACGCCGCTTCCTCGACCACCATTTTCCAGGACCAGAACGGCTACGCCTCCGGCTTCCTGCAGTCGGTGTCCGTGGATACCAACGGGGTCATCACCGGCCACTACTCGAACGGCCAGGTGCTGCAGAAGGCCCAGGTGGCGCTCGCCACCTTCAACAACACGGCCGGCTTGAAAAAGGAGGGCGGCAACATTTTCACCCAGACCACGGAATCGGGCGCGCCGGTGACCGGCGCCCCGGGCACCAACGGCCTGGGCTCCATCGCCCCCAACTCGCTCGAGCAGTCCAACGTGGACCTGGGCACCGAGTTCGTGAAGCTCATCACCACCCAGCGCGGCTTCGAGGCCAACTCCAAGATCATCACCACCACTGACACGATGATGAGCGACTTGATCAATATCATCCGGTAGCAGTAGCTTCCAGCTGAACGAGAAAGGCCGGCGGTCCCGAGGGGGGCTGCCGGCCTTTTTTGCTTCGAATGGATCGCTACCCTCCCCCTTCATGGGGAAGAGGGAAGGGGTTTCAGAGGGGCTGTTTGGAGGTAAGGGCAGCGGGCTCCGTGCCTTGCGGGGCAATCCCGCCGGAGGCCCGGCTGGTCAGAACTTCTGGATGAAATTGTTCAAGGCGGTCCGCAGCCAGGCCATGGACTCCTGGCTGGCGATGAGGAAGAGGAACCCCTTGATGTCCTTGTGCTCCAGGTGGAAGACGGTCTTGATGAGAATCGCCGACTGGTCCGGGTCGTCCAGCCGGGGGGAGACGGTCTCGCCGGTGAGGTGGTTGATGACCACCCGGGGGATCAGCCGGGGCGGCGAGAAGGAGACGATGTCGTCCAGCAGCTCCGCCACCTTGCTCACGCAGGCGCCGATGAGGATGTTGCCCACTTCGAGGAGGGTCTCTTTTTCGAGCAGGGGGAGGTTCTCTTCGGCCACCGCCTGGTCATCGTCCTCGAAGAGGCTGATCAGCCCCCGGCTGGCCGTGGCCGGGAAGGCGAGCAGGGCGGAGCCGCTGTACTTGCCCCAGAAGTTCTGCTCGATGATGCTGATCGCCCCGTGGGCGCTCGTTTCCTCTTTGATTCGGAGCAGCAGCCCCTCGGCCCGCATGATCTCCACCCGGGGGGCGTTGAGCAGGATGCGGATGTCGATCACCTCTGCCAGGTCCGCCGAGGCCTTGCCGAAGGCGATGTTCATGACCTCTTCCAGGATGGCCGCATCGTCCCGCGAGAAAACGTTTTCGGTCTGAGTTTTCATGGCTGCCTTATCCCCTGAGGAGGAGCTCTGCCTGGGCGAGGGCCTGCTCGATCTTTTCCGCCGAGGGCGGCTTGGGGGTCACCGTGGCGGCGCCCAGGGCCATGACCTTGTTCACCGTTTTTTGCTGGATGTCGGCGGTGAGCACGACCACCACCGCTTCGGGATCCGCCTTCCGGATCTCCTCCAAGGCCTCGAAGCCGTCCATGACCGGCATGGTGAGGTCGAGCAGGGTGACGTCGGGTCGGGTCTCCTTGAACCTGGCCACGCCTTCCAGCCCGTCGCCGGCCTCGAAGAGCTCGAAAGCGTGGCCCCTGGGCAAACACTTCTTGACGATCGCCCGGGACACTGGCGAATCGTCCACGATTAAAATTTTTTTAATCATCATCGCTCCTTTGTGAGAGCTGTCAGCGATCAACTCATCAAGGCAGATTCCTGATGAATCCCTTCTGGGTCGATCAGGATTGCTGGAGTACATTCAAACTGGAACCTGAAATCTGACAGCTTATTGCTGACCGCTTCCTCATTTCTGCTTCACCGTCGAGAGCATGGCCATGATCTGGTCCTCGACCGACTGCGGCTTGCCGTCGGTGGACGGGGCCACGCAAAAATCCTCGTTCGAGCATGAAAGCAGCTCCGGCAGCACCGACCGCACCTGCGGCGAAATGGATTCGGGGCCGAGGTTCTTCTCCAGAAGGGAGAAGAGAGCGGAGGTGAGCTTGGTTTCGTAGATGTGGGCCTCGGTGACGTCCTTGACGGAGATGTAGGCGTATTCGATGACTTTCTGCTTGTTCCGCAGCGGACCCATGATGCAGCTTTGCTGCATGTAGTCGATCTCGGAAACGAAATTGCTTTCTGGCTTGAAGGGGAAGATGTACTCGTGCAGCTTCTGCGGGAAGAAATAACAGTTGCCGAAGGTGACCACCGCCTTGAAGTTGCGGAGGAACTTCTTGTTCCTGAGATGGGGGTAGAAATCGAAAAGCGATTTCCCCCTGATCTCCTTTTGCGCGAGCCCGCTGTGAATTTCCAGCCATCGGTTCCAGTAGCACACCCGGTATTGCCGGTCCAGAATCACCAGTCCGACATCGATCATGTCGAAGATCTGCTGCAGCATCATCCCCATCCCCCTCGTGCCCCTTCGTGCCGGTCCGCCCCGGCCATGGGCTTTTAATTAGCAGATACCATGCCAAGCCCGGTCCCGAAAAAGGGCCGGAGACTCTCCTTCTGAATCGAGAGACCCTGAATCCGTGACGAACGGTCGAGATCGTTGGACCTGTCTCGCTGAATCGATGACCCATGGCACAAACTGCGGCCGGGCCATGGTTTCACCCGTCGCCCTCGGGGCGTCCGTCCGCACGCCAGCTCCTTTGTCGGCAATCAGTCGACAC